>DATIPV010000028.1:0-6365 GCA_035471525.1 Robiginitalea sp. | reverse complement strand
TGGGGTCTGTGGAGGAGGCCGCCGAAACCATCGGCGGGTATTGCGTTTCCCACGACGTCTCGGAACGGACCTTCCAGCTCGAGCGGGGCGGGCAGTGGACCAAGGGGAAATCGTGCGACACCTTTAACCCGCTGGGGCCCTGGCTGGCCACTCCCGACGAGGTGGGCGACCCGCAAGACCTGCAGATGGAACTATCGGTCAACGGCAAGATCATGCAGCTGGGCAACACCAAGACCATGATCTTCGGTTGCCTGTACCTGGTGCACTACCTCTCCCAGTTCATGACCCTGGAAGCCGGCGACCTGATCTCCACGGGCACCCCTCCCGGGGTGGGCCTGGGCATGAAGCCCCCGCAGTACCTCCGGGCAGGCGATGTGGTGGAGCTGAGCATCGAAGGGCTGGGCAGCCAGAAACAGGTTTGCCAAAACGCCTGATAAACAACATAAACCCCTGATGATAGAAACACATGGAACGATTTAAAGGGCAGGTCTCCGTTATTTCGGGAGGTGCCGACGGCCTCGGCAAGGCCATAGCCAGGCGGATCGCCTCCGAGGGAGGGCATGCGGCCCTTTTTGACCGCAACGCTTCCCTGCTCGCGGCCACGCTGAAAGAATTTAAGGCAGAAGGGCTGAGCGCCTCTTCCCACCCGGTAGACGTGGCCCTGGAAGACCAGGTGCAACAAGCCTATCGGGAAGTGTTGAAAGCCTACGGGAAAATCGATGCAATGGTGCACGCGGCGGGGATCGTGGGGCCCACCAGCACGCGAATCACGGAATACCCCACGGCGGCCTTCGACGAGATCTATGCGGTAAACCTCCGGGGCACCTTCCTGATGGCCAAGCACGCCCTGCAGGCCATGGAGCCTGCGGGCTACGGACGCATCTTGCTTATCGCCTCCATCGCCGGCAAGGAGGGGAACCCGGGCATGGTGGGCTATTCGGCCACCAAAAGCGGGGTGATAGGCCTGGTAAAGGGCATCGGCAAGGAGTTTGCCCAGAGCGGGATCACCGTAAACGGCCTGGCCCCGGCCGTGATCAAAACGGCCATGAACGCAGACACCCACCCCGACCAGCTGGCCTATATGACCGCAAAGATCCCGATGGGCAGGCTGGGGACCGTCGAAGAAGTGGCGGCCATGGGGGCCTGGATCGTCTCCCCGGAATGTACTTTTTCCACGGGCTTTATCTTTGATCTGTCGGGCGGGCGGGCCACCTACTGATCGGGGAAACATTCAAGCCCCTAAAACTGAAACAACCCATGAAATCAGACATTACCATCTCGGGCCTCCGCGTGGAAGACATCCGGTTTCCGACCAGCCGCGAGGCCATCGGCTCCGACGCCATGAACCAGGACCCCGACTACTCGGCCGCCTATGTGATCCTGGAGACCAGCCGGCCCGGCCTGGAAGGGCACGGGCTCACCTTTACCATCGGCCGGGGGAACGAAATATGCACCCGGGCCATCGAGGCCCTGGAGCACCTGGTGGTCGGCCTGTCGCTGCCCGAAATCGCAGCCGACATGGCCGGGTTCTGGAAACGGATCACCGGCGACTCCCAGCTGCGCTGGCTGGGGCCCGACAAAGGGGTGATCCACCTGGCTACCGGGGCCGTGGTGAACGCCGTCTGGGACCTCTATGCCAAAAGCGAAAGCAAACCGCTGTGGCAGCTGCTCTGCGACATGAGCCCCGAGCAACTGCTCGCCTGCGTCGATTTCAGCTACCTCACCGACGCCCTCACCCCGGAAGAGGCCCTGAAACTCCTCCGGAAGGCCGAGCCCGGGAAGGCAGCCCGCCTGGCCCGCCTCCGGGCCGAAGGCTACCCGGCCTATACCACCTCGGCTGGTTGGCTGGGCTATTCCGACGAGAAGATTCGGAAACTGGTGCGCGAGGCAAAAGCCGAGGGCTGGAAACACCTCAAGATGAAGGTGGGGTCCAACCTGCAGGACGACATCCGGCGGGCGGGGATCATTACGGAGGAAACCGGCGGGGCACTAACCCTGATGATGGACGCCAACCAGAAATGGGAAGTGAACCAGGCCATCGAACACATGAGGGAACTGGCGCGTTTCGACCCGTTCTGGATCGAGGAGCCCACCAGCCCCGACGATATTCTGGGCCATGCCGCCATCGCACGCGCCCTGGCGCCCATCAAGGTGGCAACGGGCGAGCACTGCCAGAACCGGATCGTGTTCAAGCAGCTGATGCAGGCAAACGCCATCGGTATTTGCCAGATCGACAGCTGCCGTGTGGGCGGGGTGAACGAGGTGCTGGCCATTCTGCTGCTGGCCGCCAAATTCGGGGTGCCGGTCTGCCCGCATGCCGGGGGGGTGGGCCTGTGCGAATACGTGCAACACCTCTCCATCGTGGACTACGTGGCCGTCTCAGGCAGCCTGGAAAACCGGATGATCGAATACGTCGACCACCTGCACGAACATTTCCTGCACCCGGTTCTGATCGAAAACGGGGCCTACCGGGTACCGGAGGCGCCCGGCTACAGCATTGAAATGAAACCGGCCTCCCGGGAGACCTACCGCTTCCCCGACGGGTCCTTCTGGAAAGAAGACCTGGCCCGAAACCCCCACCCATGATTGTCGACTCGCACGTACATTTCTGGAAATACGACCCGGTGCGCGATGCCTGGATCGACAAAACCATGGGGGCCATCCGGCGCGATTTTTCACCCGCAGACCTCAGCAAAGCCTGCCGCGGGCTGGGCGTAGACGCGTTTGTGGCCGTTCAGGCCGACCCTTCCGTGGCCGAAACCGATTTCCTGCTGGGACTGGCAGGGGCCACCCCGGAGATCAGGGGCGTGGTGGGCTGGCTCGACCTCTGCGGCCCCGGCCTGGCAGCACAGCTCGAAACCTATACAGATGCGCCGGCCCTGAAGGGGCTGCGCCATATCGTCCAGGCCGAGCCGCCCGGTTTCATGGACCGCCCTGATTTTCGCCGGGGGATGGCCACCCTGGCACCCACCGCTCTGACCTACGACGTCCTGGTCTATGCGCCTCAGCTGGAAGAAGCCGCCCGCCTGGTACGGGATTTTCCGAACCAGGCCTTCGTGCTCGACCACCTGGGCAAGCCCAACATCAGGGAAGGCCGGTTTAAGGAGTGGAAAGCAGGCCTGGAGAAACTCGCGGCAACCCCGAACTGCTGCTGCAAACTCTCGGGGCTGGTTACCGAAGCCCCCTGGGAAAGCTGGACCCACGACCTGCTTCGGCCCTACCTGGAAACCGCCCTGGAACTGTTCGGCCCTACCCGCCTGCTTTTCGGCTCCGACTGGCCGGTTTGCCTGCTGGCAGCCAATTACGGACAGGTGCTGGGCCTGGTAGGCGATTTCATAAAATCGCTTTCGGCCGCAGAGCAACAGCTTATACTGTGTGAAAACGCCTGTTCTTTTTATCGCTTAAACTGAAAATCCCATGCGAATCAACACCATTCCTACCTGCCT
The DNA here is from genome assembly GCA_035471525.1 of Robiginitalea sp. Classification (GTDB taxonomy): domain Bacteria; phylum Bacteroidota; class Bacteroidia; order Flavobacteriales; family Flavobacteriaceae; genus Robiginitalea. The sequence continues at coordinate 2,919 of DATIPV010000028.1, read as the reverse complement.
GCTGTGCTGTTTGCTGCTCGCTTTTGCCGTTGCAAGCGGGCAGGATTCGGATCCTTCCATTATTTGGTACAACAACCCGGCTCCCGACTGGGACCACGCGTTGCCTGTGGGCAACGGCCGGCTCGGGGCCATGGTCTTCGGCCATCCCACCCACGAGCGGCTGCAGCTCAACGAGGACTCCCTCTGGCCCGGCGGGCCCGAGTGGGGCGATTCGAAAGGCACCCCGGCCGACCTGGAAGAAATACGCCGGCTGATCCTTGCCGGGCAGGTGCACCTGGCCGACAGCCTCATCGTGGAGCGGTTTTCCTACAAGGATATCAAGCGCTCCCACCAAACCCTGGGAGACCTGTACCTCGACTTCGACTCCCTTCCGGTAACCGACTACCGCCGCTCCCTCAACCTTGACCGGGCGTTGGCAGAAACCCGGTTCCGGGCCGGAGGGCATTGGGTTACCCAAACCGTTTTCGCTTCCCACCCCGACCAGGTTTTGGTCGTTCATCTGACCACACAGAACCCCGAAGGACTGAACGTGCGCATCAGGCTGACCCGGCCCGACGACCGTGGCCGCCCTACGGTGACCGTGCGAGCGGCCGGGGGACGGCTCTCTATGCAGGGGGAAGTGACCCAGTATGGCGGGGCGAAATTTTCCAAACCCTTTCCCCTCGACCACGGCGTGCGTTTTGATGCCGTCTTGCTGCCCCGTATCAGGGGCGGACAGGTGCGCACCCTGCCGGAGGCGCTCGAACTCCAGAATGTGCAGGAAGCCACCCTGTTGCTGGTGGCCGCCACTTCTTTTTACCATACGGATCCGCAGCAGGCCAATCAGGAATCCCTGCGCGCCCTGCAAGACCGGTCGTACCCCGAACTGCTCGAGGCGCACCTGAGGGACTACCAGTCCTTGTACCGACGAGTCTCCCTGAACCTGCCCGGCAAGGCTCCCGAAAACCTGTCCACCGCCCAGCGCCTGGAGCGCCTCAAGGACGGTGCCACCGATACCCACCTGGAGGAAGAATTGTTCAATTTCGGGCGCTACCTGCTCATCAGCAGCTCCCGCCCGGGCACCAACCCGGCCAACCTGCAGGGTTTGTGGAATTCCCACATCCAGGCTCCCTGGAATGCCGACTACCACCTGAACATCAACCTGCAGATGAATTACTGGCCTGCCGAGGTCACGGGCCTGCCCGAATGCCACGGGCCCCTGTTCGATTTTACGGACCGGCTTCTGGAGCGGGGGAAGATTTTGGCGCGCCGGCAATACGGGCTGCCTGGTGCGGTAATCCACCACACCACCGACCTCTGGGCCCCGGCCTGGATGCAGGCAGACACCCCTTACTGGGGGTCCTGGATCCACGGGGGCGGGTGGCTTTCCCGCCATTACTGGGAACATTTTGCCTTCACCCAGGATACCGCCTTCCTGAAGGAGCGGGCCTACCCGGCCCTGAGCTCCCTATCTGAATTCTACCTGGGCTGGCTCATCGAAGACCCCCGGGGCCCGGGCCTGATCTCGGTGCCCGAAACCTCGCCCGAGAACTCCTACCTGACCCCTGACGGGCACAGCGTAGCCGTTGCGGCCGGCGCCGCCATGGGGTACCAGATTATGACCGACGTCTTTGGCAACACGCTTCAGGCGGCTGGCATCCTGGGGGTGGAAGGAGAACTGCATAACCGAATCCGCCAGGCGTTGGAGCGCATGCCCAAGGGTCTGGAACAAGGCCCCGATGGAAGGCTTTTGGAGTGGGATAGGGCCTACGAAGAGCCCGAAAAAGGACACCGGCATATCTCGCACCTCTACGCACTGTATCCCGGCGACGCCATATCGGCATCAGACGCCGCTCTTTTCAGGGCCGCCGCCAAAACCATCCAGTACCGCCTCGACCACGGGGGGGCCGGGCCCGGTTGGAGCCGGGCCTGGATCATCAACTTCTACGCCCGCCTGTTGGAGCCCGAAGCCGCCTACGAGCACGTCAGGATCTTCCTGAAACAATCGATCTACGAGAACCTGCTGGACGTCCACCCGCCCTTCCAGATCGACGGCAACTTCGGGTATACGGCGGGGGTGGCCGAAATGCTCCTGCAATCGCACGAAGGCATGCTCCGCCTGCTGCCGGCACTGCCGAAGGCCTGGGCGGAAGGCTCGGTTCGGGGGCTCCGGGCGCGCGGGAACCTGGCGGTAGACCTGGCCTGGGCCAACGGGGCCCTCGACCGGCTGACCCTGCACAGCCCCGTGGATAAGACGGTCCGGGTACTCGGCTCCGATGGCGTGGTGGAACTGAGCATACAGAAAAATACCGCGAACACCTTTGACGGGAACCTTCAAAAAATCGAATAGACCATGGATTTAGGACTGAAAGACAGAGTAGTCATCATCACCGGCGGCACACAGGGCATAGGAGAAGCCGTGAGCACCCGGGTGGCAGAGGAAGGCGGGGTACCGGTCTTTATCGGCCGCACGGCCCGGCACGGCGAGCAGCTGCTCGCCACCCTCTCCGAAAGGGGCCTCAAAGGTCATTTCATTCAGGGCGACCTGACCGACCCGGCTTTCTGCAAGCGCTCGGTGGCAGAGGTGCTCGCGCAATTCGGCCGCCTGCACGGCCTGGTCAACAATGCCGGGGCCAACGACGGCATTGGCCTGGAAGGGGGCTCCCCCGAAGCCTTTTCGGCTTCGGTGAGCCGGAACCTGGGGCACTATTACCATATGGCCCACTACAGCCTCCCCGCCCTGAAAAAATCGCAGGGGGCCATCGTGAACATCAGCTCCAAGACCGCTGTTACCGGCCAGGGCGGCACCTCGGGCTATACGGCCGCCAAGGGGGCACAGCTGGCCCTGACCCGCGAGTGGGCGGTAGAGCTACTCCCCTATGGCATTCGGGTTAATGCGGTGATCCCCGCCGAGGTCTGGACCCCGCTGTACAAGCGCTG
>DATIPV010000027.1:0-6195 GCA_035471525.1 Robiginitalea sp. | reverse complement strand
ACGCCTCCCACGATCTGTGTGCCGCCCCCTCCGAAAGAGGAGGACAGCCCGCCGCCCTTCGGGTTTTTCACCATGATGACCAGCATCAGCAGCAGACAGACGACAATGATGAGGACCAGGAATATCGAAAATGTACTCATTGTTATTGCTTGTTATCTTCGCGCAGCTTCTCGACTGCTTTAATTTGGTCTGCAAAGAAACTACTTTTTTCCGGATATTTCAAACTGAGAACGCGGTAGGCCTGGATGGCATTTTTATACTTGCCCTGCTCCAGGTAAACGCGGGCCAGGGTCTCGGTCATCAGTTCGTTCGGGTCGATCTTCAGGGAGCTGCTGATATCTACCTCAGCTGCCGGCATATCGCGTTTCGGCACTATTTTAGGGTTGTCTGCTATAAAGCGGTCTATCTGCTCAAACTTCCTGAGCCGCGGGTCCGCTGCCGCGGGCCGGGTTTCACCCGTGTCGCTCTTCCCTTCCTTTCCGGTTTCCAGGTTTCTGAAACGGGTCAGCTGCAGCCATTCCGAAAATGAGTGGCGCTCGTTTTTCTGGAAAGCCAGGGGTTTGCCGAGCTCCAGTTCTTCCCGGGCCTTTTGCCGCTGTTCCAGGCTGCGGTCCACTTCGGGGTCTACCGAGCGGAAGAGCTTCGGGTCCAGAATGCGCTCGGCCTCCGCGGCAGAGCGGGGCAGGGGGCTGTCTTCCTCTTTTTCTACCAGGCCGGTGTCGCGAACCGGATTGGGGATAACTTCCTCCGATGCGATTTCCTGGTCGAGCAGGGATACCTTGCCCGAAATGGTGTCGGCGACCTCGTTCTGCTGGAAGACCTCCGAGGTGATGAAATCGAAGAGCACCTCCCGGTCGGCGGTGCAGGCCGCTGTCACTTTCAGGGCCTGGTTGTATTTGTAGCTGTTCAGGTTCTTCAGGCCTTTCAGGTGCAGGGCCCTCGCAGCCTGGAACCAGGGGTAGGCCTCCAGCACCTCTTCCAGCTGACGGGTCTGGAGGGGGGAGTCGAGCTTCCCGGGGTCTTCAAGCAGGTATGTGAAGTCGGAGACTTTCATAAGCTACCAGTCTGCCAGCGATTTGTTGAAAATATCCTGGTTTATGCGTTCAAAGATGGCCAGGTGTGCCTCGTCCTGCACAGACGACAGCTGGGAGTTGGCCGGGTAATCAAAGAAAAAGGAAAAGCGCTGTTCCCAGTCAGACTCTTCCTTGGTCCGGTTGAAGAACCGCACATTCACGCTCATGGTGAGGCGGTTCTGGGCCGCCCGTTGTTCGGCGGTTGCCGACATGGGCTGCACGCGGTACTCCACGATCTCCCCCTCATAGAGCAGGTCGCCGCCGGAATTGACCAAATCCAGGTTGGTCTGGTTCAGGATCAGGTTCTGCAGGGAAAGGGTGAAATCCCGGTCGAGGGCGGGTTGAAAGACCGAGCCCGGGCTTTGGGTGGAGTAGTTCTGGAAGTAGTTCACCTGGAAGGTCCTGGCCAGGCCCACGTCCCCCCCGGTGAAGTTGTATGCCCCGCAACTGCTGAGCAGCAGGGCCAGGCAGGCTCCCAGGCGTTTCAGAATCTTGCCCATATCATAAATCGTATTGCTTGATCTTGCGGTACAGGGTCCTTTCCGAAATGCCGAGTTCTGCGGCGGCAGCCTTCCGTTTGCCTTTGTTCCGTTCCAGGGCCTTTTTGATCAGTTCAATTTCCTTTTCCTGTAAAGATAGGGTTTCCTCCTCTTCGATTTCCTCGGCAAAATGGTATCTGTCCTCAGGGGCTGCCGGAACCGGCGCCACGCGTTCGGCCGGCAGGGGCGTGTGGGGCGGAATATCTGCATACCGGCCCGCGGCGGGCAAAACCGAAACGGCCTCTTCCTCCACGACCTCCTCGTCTTTCCCGTAGATCTTCCGGATGAGCTGGCGGTTTTCTTCCTGGACTTTTTCGGAGCTCTCATTTTTGAGCAGCTCCAGGGTGAGCTTTTTCAGATCGTTCAGGTCCGATTTCATATCGAACAAGACCTTGTACAGGATTTCGCGCTCGTTGCTGAAATCGCTGCTGCGCCGCTGCTGTTCCACTACGGCCGGCAGGCTGCTGCCCGCATCGGGCAGGTAGGCGCGCAGCGTGCCTGAAGACACCGAGCGTTCCTTTTCCAGCACCGAGATCTGTTCGGCCACGTTGCGCAGCTGGCGGATGTTCCCCGGCCAGCGGTGGTGCTGGAGCAGGCCCACGGCATCGTCTTCGAGACGGATGGTGGGCATTTTGTATTTCTGCCCGAAATCGGAGGCGAACTTGCGGAAGAGCAGGTGAATGTCTTCCGGCCGCTCCCGCAGGGCAGGAATGTGGATTTCAACGGTGCTGAGGCGGTAGTAGAGGTCTTCCCGGAATTTTCCCTTGCGGATGGCTTCCAGCATATTGATGTTGGTGGCCGCCACAATGCGCACGTTGGTTTTCTGGACGTGAGACGAGCCCACCTTCAGGAATTCCCCGTTCTCCAAAATCCGGAGCAGACGCACCTGGGTGGTCAGGGGCAATTCGCCCACCTCGTCCAGGAAAATGGTCCCGCCGTCGGCCACCTCGAAATAACCGCTGCGGGTCTGGGTGGCGCCGGTAAAGGCGCCCTTTTCGTGCCCGAACAGTTCGCTGTCGATGGTGCCCTCGGGGATAGCCCCGCAGTTTACGGCGATGTATTTGGCGTGCTTGCGGTGCGAGAGGGAATGGATGATCTTCGGGATGGCTTCCTTTCCGACCCCGCTCTCCCCGGTGACCAGCACGGAAATATCCGTGGCGGCAACCTGCATAGCTTTTTCCAGGGCCCGGTTCAGCTTAACGTCGTTCCCGATAATCTCAAACCGCTGTTTGATGGATTGAATGCTTTCCATGGGTGTCAGTTCTCTGTGTGGCCCACCGCGGTGCCGAGCAGGGTCGCGGAGGTGCAGTCCTCAATGCGCACCTTCACGAATGCGCCCACCCGGTAGCTTTCTTTCGGGAAAACGACCACGGTGTTCTGGCTGTTGCGGCCCATCCAGTGCGCGTCTGATCGCTTGGAAGGACCCTCTATAAGTACTTCCTCCACCTTCCCGATGCGCTGCCGGTTGCGGTACAGGCTGTGTTTTTGCTGCAGGTCGATGATCTCCCGCAGGCGGCGTTTCTTTACCTCGTCCGGCACGTCGTCGGGCAGCTTGCGGGCCGCCAGGGTACCGGGACGCTCCGAATAGGCGAACATGAACCCGAAGTCGTATTTCACGTATTCCATCAGCTCCAGGGTGTCGCCGTGGTCCGCTTCGGTTTCCGAGGGGAATCCGGCCATCAGGTCCTGGCTGATGCCGCAGTCGGGGATCAGCTCCCGTATGGTGTCTATCAGTTCCATGTATTGCTGCCGCGTATGCAGGCGGTTCATGGCCTGCAAAATGCGGTCGCTCCCGCTCTGTACCGGGAGGTGGATGTATTTGCAGATATTGGCGTGGCGGGCCATGGTCTCGATTACCTCCCGCGACATATCCTGCGGGTTCGAAGTCGAGAAACGGATGCGCATCCGGGGCTGTGCCACCGCAACCCGTTCCAGGAGGCCTGCGAAGTTCACGGCACTCGCCTGCTGGATGGGGCTGGCTTTTTCAAAATCCTTCTTGAGCCCGCCCCCGTACCAGAGGTAGCTGTCTACGTTTTGCCCCAGAAGCGTTACTTCCCGGTATCCCTGTTCCCAAAGGGCGTTTACCTCCTTCAGGATCGACTGCGGGTCGCGGCTGCGTTCCCGCCCCCGGGTAAAGGGGACCACGCAGAAGGTGCACATGTTGTCGCAGCCCCGGGTGATCGACACGAACGCGGTTACCCCGTTGCTGCTGAGCCGCACCGGGGCGATATCCCCGTAGGTTTCCTCCTTGGAGAGGATTACGTTTACGGCCTGCGCGCCCCCGTCCACTTCCCTGACCAGGTTGGGGAGGTCTTTGTAGGCGTCGGGGCCCACCACCATATCCACGATCTGCTCTTCTTCGAGCAGCTGGCTCTTGAGCCGTTCGGCCATGCAACCCAGCACTCCCACCTTGAGCCCGGGGCGTTCCCGCTTCAGGGTGTTGAAGGTTTCCAGGCGCTTCCTGACGGTGAGTTCGGCCTTCTCGCGGATCGAGCAGGTATTCACCAGAATCAGGTCGGCCTCCTCCATGCGCTGGGTGGTGTTGAACCCTTCCCTGGAGAGGATGGAAGCCACGATTTCGCTGTCGGAAAAATTCATCTGGCAGCCGTAGCTCTCGATGTAGAGTTTCCGGGTGTTGGAATCGGGCCCCCGCAATTCCACGGGGGTGCCCTGTAGTTCTTCCTGTATGATCTTTTCCATGCGCTGCTGCCCTTCCCATGCGGGCAAGGGGTGCAAAGATAAAAGATAATGACGATATGACAATTTGGCAGAAACTAAAATTTTTACTAAAACGCAACGACAGCCCCGGCGCCGTATCTTTGTAATGTAACTACACCTCGGAGAAACCGCTATGAAACCTGCCCGCATTTTCCTGCTCGTATCCGTACTGTTTTCGCTTTGGGGCTGCGAGAATGACCCCGATCCGGAGTACCGCGACTACCTGGTGGCCCGGCCTCTGACCATGACCCTGGAAGCATTCGCCTCCGGCCCGGATGTGATCGCCCCCCAACCCATGGAACAATCCGGAAAAATCTACGCCTATGGCGAGTACATTTTCGTCAATGAGCCCTACAAGGGGATCCACGTTATCGACAACCGCGATCCGTCGGCACCCAGCAAGATCCGCTTTATTGTAATCCCGGGTAATGTGGATATCTCGGTCAAGGACAACTATCTCTTTGCCGACAGCCTGGGCGACCTGGTTGTGCTCGATATCTCGGATATAGAGAACATCCGCCCGGTGGCCCGGCTGGAATCGGTCTTGCAGGACAATATAGTCTGGCCTTTCGAGGCGGAGATCATCGAAACGGATCAGTGGGACCCTCAGCGGGAAGTCCTGGTCGGGTGGGAGGTAACCACCGAAAGGTTGCCCGTTCAGGAAGCCCAGCCCCGCATGTGGATGAACGACATGATGCTTGCCGAAGCAGCTGCCGCCGCAGACGGCACCGGACAGGGCGGATCGCTCGCCCGTTTCAAGATCGTGGGCGACTACCTCTACGCCGTAGACAGCCATACCATTAACGTGTTCGACATTGCCGATCTGGAGGCGCCGGTAGCCCTGGAGGATGTCTTTGCCGGGTTTGATATCGAAACCATATTCAACCAGGGGAGCTACCTCTTCCTGGGCAGCATGCGGGGCATGTACATCTTCGATATCAGTTCGCCCGCCACCCCCGCCTTCGTTTCGGAATTCCAGCACGGCACGGCCTGCGACCCCGTGGTGGTCGATGGCGATTACGCCTTCGTGACCCTGAGGGGGGGCAACGCATGCGGGGCCACCGAAAGCGGCCTTTTCGTAATCGACATCAGCAACATCAGCTCTCCCGAGCTGCTGGCGAGCTATCCCCTCGACGGGCCTTACGGCCTGGGGGTAAGCGGCTCCCAACTCTTTGTCTGCGACGGCGCCTCCGGGCTGCGGGTATTCGACAAATCGGATGTGATGAACCTGCAGGAGCTGGCGCATTTCCAGGACGTGGTTACCTACGATGTCATACCCCTGGCCACCCACCTGCTGATGGTGGGCGACGGCGTCCTGTACCAGTACAACTACCTGGAATCGGGGCTGGAGCTGATCAGTTCCCTTTCCCTGAGAGGCTGAATGCCCGGGGAGGGCTTTACGGCTGCTCGCTGATCATCGGAATGCCCAGGGCCGATATTTTTTCGTTGATGCCCCTCAGATAGGTGGCCTTTGCGTCTTCCAGCGCCCTGAGGGTAGCGGAAAGCTCTTCCCGTACCTCCTGGAAAAACGCCACCGCCTGCTCGGTCGGCGGGTAATCGCCACGCTGCGAATCGGATAGCAAAAACGCCAGCCGGTTGTTGATCCGGATTCCGTAATTCACCGGATCCTGCAGGCTCTGGTTTTTGGTCATGTGGATGGCATTCTCGATCTCCGATAACTTCTGTTCAAATGCCCCGGCATCCTCTGCCAGGGAAGGATGCCCGGAGGCTTTCCCGCGCAGGAAGCTGAGGTCCTTTTTCAATTTGCGGATCCGGATGATGGCCTGGTTGGCCCTGCTCACCTCATCGCGCACTTCCAGCAGGAAATCCTGCTGGGCCCGGTACTCTTCCGGGGTGTTGGAAAG
>DATIPV010000026.1:0-7772 GCA_035471525.1 Robiginitalea sp. | reverse complement strand
TCTTCAGGAGGTAAGGCAGCACGTTTTCGTCTACCTGTTCCAGGGCCTTGTAGATATGTTCGTTCTCTACCTGTTGGTGACCCATTTCCTGCGCCATTTGCTGGGCCATCTGTATGGCCTCCTGGGATTTTATGGTAAAATTATTTATGTTCATAGCAATTATCTTTGCGGATACGTTCTGCAGATGTCAAGAATCTTACCAAGCAATACGCGCAGACAGAATGACAGGGAAACGAACAAATAACAAGACAATTAGTCAGCAGTGAACGGCTTATGAAAAAGTGGGTGAAACAATGGCTCGGCCCATCCGGGCAGGAGCCTGAACAGACCGGGAATTCCTTCCCCTGGGTTTCCCTGGACCAACCCGATCAGCTGGCGGAACTCACACAGGATTCCGCCCCGGGTCTCCGGGTGGTATTCAAGCATTCAACCCGTTGCGGGCTCAGCACCATGATGCTGCGCCGCTTCGAGCATGTCTGGCAGGAGACCGGGCCCGAAGCTACTTTTTATCTGCTGGACCTGATACGGTACCGGGAGCTTTCCGATGCCCTGGCGAAACAGGCCCATCTCCCGCATCAATCGCCCCAGGTTTTGATCTTGCGGGGGGGCAAGCTGATCGGTTCGGCGTCGCACGGGGACATCTCGGGCCTGCGTCCGGCCGATTTCCGGAATTAAAAAACCCCGGCCGCATCCGGCCGGGGTTCTCCATGCATCGGGCCTGCGCCCTAATTGAATCGTTGTTGGGTAAGGATGCTCTTGAGGCGGGCCTTTAGGTCTTCCCCGGCGTCGTATACCATTTGCTCGTCTGAGGGAAAGGGGACGGCCGCCAGGTCGAGCAATGCGACCAGGTCGTTTTCAAGGGCCCGCTTGTCGCCGTCGTAATTGGCATAGACGTGCTGGAAAACAAACTGGCTGGCCAGCGGGTACGAATTCACGGCCTGCCGCGATCTCAGGTCTATAAAATTCACATTGCCGTTTACGTGCACCGACTTCTGCTGGGTATACTGGTAGAAATTGCAGCGGACAGTGCGCAGGCGGTCTACCTCAATCTTATTTCCCAGGCTGTCCTTTACCACGTTGCCTTCGCGGTCGAGCAGGAATTCGGTCCCGTCTTTCACCTGCCGCTCCTTGATGATCTGTTTTTCGTTTACCTGCTCGGGCGAAATAACGATGTCGCGGAAAGCCACCTGCATCTCGTAATCGTAATCGACTGCGTCCAGCGGGTTGGTGTGGTATTCCGTCCACAGGCTGTTGAGCCCGTAGGTGTTAAAATTCAGCAGGTCGGCCTCCAGGCGTTCCGGCACGATCTGTTGGGTGTCGTTAATCATGGTGACCATTACGTAGTCGAGCCCTTTCTGACGGGCCGCCTCCATCAGCTGCCGTGTATTGGCATAACCGGGATTGATCTGCTCCAGGTACTCGAAATCTTCATACGCCTGGCGGTAATCGTGTTTCTGCGCCGCCTTATTCATCAGTTGGCTGGCATTGGCGTACAGGTACTCCGAGAGTTGGTTTTTGGTTTCCAGGATTTCCCGGTCGTAATTGCTGAACGAAAACCGCGCGTCCCGATGCTCATCATAAATGGGGAGCGGGAGCAAGGGCTCGATACGCTGCTGAATGCTTTTCAGGTTGTTGTATTTCTTGTACAGCGCCTCCAGGTGGGCGGGGTTTCCATCCTGTCTCAAGAACGATATTTCCTGGTTTTCGCGTGCCGCGTGTTTGGCGAACGCCTCTTCGAGAAGCAGCACGTAGGGCTGGTTCCCCTTGCGCGTCTTGTTGTCGGCCAGGTTGTCGATGGCCCGGTAGATGGCCTGTTCATAATTTCCCGTGTTCACTGCTTCCTGGGTCTTTTTGACGCCTCCGCAGGAAACGGCCATAAATGCGGTTAAACCGTAAAGTAGTGCCTTTTTCATGATGGTTTGCTTTAGGGGTTTGGCTCAAAGGATTCAAGGCCTGTGCCAAAACCGACCAGGTATAGAACGAAAAACGACGAAAGTTCGTATAAATGGGATAAAGGATCCCTTTCCAGGCAAAAATCAGAGAGCCAGGGCCGGCAGTAACTGAGAGCGCACCTCCCCGAATCCGATACGCAGGCCGTTTTTCTGACAGAACCCCCTGAGCACGACGGTGTCATGGTCCTGAATAAAGGTACGTGTCTGGCCGCCAGGCAGTTGCAGGGGTTTGCTGCCAGCCCAGGCCAGTTCCAGCATTGAACCGTAGGCGTCTTCTGCCGGCCCCGAAATGGTTCCGGTACCCATCAGGTCGCCGCTGTTTACCTTGCAACCGTTTACCGTGTGGTGTGCGAGTTGCTGGGCCATGGTCCAGTACAGGTATTTAAAATTGGACCGGCACAGGGTGGCCGCCTGCCCGTCGGGAGGTATAAGGTCTACCTCCAGTTGGATGTCGAAGGTGCGTTTGCCTTCCTGCCGCAGGTAGGGCAGGGGTTGAGGGTCCTGTTTGGGACTGGCGGTCCGGAAGGGCTCCAGGGCGTCCAGGGTCACGATCCAGGGCGAGATGGACGACGCGAAATTCTTGGCCAGGAAAGGCCCCAGCGGAACATATTCCCATTTCTGGATATCGCGGGCACTCCAGTCGTTAAAGAGGACCAGCCCGAAGATATAATCTTCTGCCTCCTTTACGGGGATGGGTTCTCCCAACAGGTTAGCATCGGTGGTAACAAAGGCCATTTCCAGCTCGAAGTCGACCTGTGCCGAAGGTCCGAAAACCGGTGTCTCAGCCCCTTTCGGGAGCAGTTGTCCATGCGGCCGGCGCACGGGGGTTCCGCTGGGGATGATGGAAGAGCTGCGCCCGTGGTATCCCACCGGCAGGTGCAGCCAATTGGGGAGCAGGGCCTTTTCCGGATCGCGGAACATGCGGCCCACATTGGTGGCGTGTTCCTTGCTCGAATAAAAATCAGTGTAATCTCCGATCTGAACCGGGAGCTGCATCTCAATCTCATCCAGGTCGAAGAGGATGATTTTACGGTGGGCCTCCTGCTTTTGCAGTTCCGGGTTCCTGACATCGAAAACCTCGGCAATGCGGTTCCTGACCAACCGCCAGGTTTTCTTGCCGTCCGAAATAAAATCGTTCAGGGTATCCTGCAGGAAAATATCGTCGGTCAGGGGAATGTCCCGGAAATAACCGAGCTGGTGCATGGCCCCCAGGTCAATGGCAGTGTCTCCGATCCGAGTGCCGATGGTAATTATGTCATCCCGGGTCAGGAACACGCCGAAGGGAATGTTCTGAATGGGGAAATCAGAATCGGGTGAAACGGGCAACCAGGATTTCCGGTTGGGGTCATTGGCCTTGATAGACATGCGCTTCTGTTGATGAATGTTTGATAAGTTCCTCGACCAAATATATCATTTTCTGTGTTTAAACTGCCTCCGATTCGTACTTTTACCGCGCGTTTAACAAAACAGCCCTCCCGGGGCGCCGGGAAGGCCTCCGGGGCAGATTCGGCCCTAAAACGGCTCCCGGCAGAATGCCCGGGATAAAACCAGTAACAGCATATCCGACTTTTCATGGAGAGAGACCAACAAATTTTTGACCTGATCCGGGCCGAGGAGCTTCGGCAGCAGGGCGGCATTGAACTGATCGCCTCAGAGAATTTCACGAGCCCCCAGGTGATGGAGGCTGCCGGTTCGGTTCTGACCAACAAATACGCCGAGGGCTACCCGGGCAAAAGGTATTACGGCGGTTGCGAAATCGTGGACCGGGTAGAAACCCTGGCGATCGAGCGGGCCAGGGAACTCTTTGGTGCGGTGTATGCCAACGTGCAGCCGCACTCGGGCTCTCAGGCCAACGCGGCGGTCTACCAGGCGTGCCTCCAGCCGGGCGATACGATCCTGGGGTTCGACCTTTCCCATGGGGGGCACCTCACGCACGGTTCCCCCGTGAATTTTTCGGGCAAGCTCTACCGCCCGGTATTCTACGGGGTCGACCCGGAATCGGGCCGGATCGACTACAACAAAATCGAGGAGCTGGCCCTGAAAGAACGCCCCAGGCTTATCATAGCCGGGGCCTCGGCTTACTCCCGCGACATGGATTTTGAAGCCTTCCGGGACATTGCCGACAAGGCAGGGGCTTTGCTGCTGGCCGATATTTCGCACCCTGCCGGGCTCATCGCCAAGGGTATTTTAAATGACCCCATGCCGCATTGCCATTTCGTGACCACTACAACCCACAAGACCCTGCGGGGTCCGCGGGGGGGCATGATCCTTATGGGGGAGGATTTCGAAAACCCCTTCGGCCAGCGTCTTAAGAACGGCAATTTGCGCAGCATGTCGTCCCTGATAGACCTGGCTGTATTCCCCGGCAACCAGGGCGGGCCTTTGGAGCACATTATCGCGGCCAAGGCGGTGGCCTTTGCCGAGGCGCTTTCCGACGAATTCCTCTACTACATTCTTCAGGTGCGCAAGAATGCCCAGGCCATGGCAAGTGCCTTTGTCGCCAGAGGCTACAACCTGATCTCCGGGGGGACCGACAACCACATGATGCTCATCGACCTGCGCAACAAGGCGATTACCGGGAAAGAGGCCGAACATGTACTGGTACGGGCCAACATCACTGCGAATAAGAACATGGTGCCCTTTGACGATCAGTCTCCCTTTATCACCTCCGGCATCCGCTTCGGCACGGCTGCCATAACCACACGGGGCCTGAAGGAAGCCGAAATGGAAACTGTGGTTTCCCTCATAGACCGGGTGATTGCAGAGCCTGGATCGGAATCAGTGGCACTAAAGGTTGCAAAGGAGGTGAACGACCTTATGAGCGGCCGGCCCTTGTTTGCAGGATAAGGTCGGGCCGTAGGTTAGTAAACGGGTGGGCTGCCGTAATGCAGCTTGGCGCCTGCCAGGCACTGACGGGCATCCAGATCGTATATGCGGGCATCGATCTCGGTTTCGAAGTAAGCGGCCCAATACCCGTAGAAATCTGAAACCTGCGCCTCCGGGGCATCTGAACGGGGGGGGTCCCCTTCTTCCAGGGCCGGGATATATATCTCGTACGGCATCTGCTGCAACCCGTTCGTGAGGTAGACGTAATGGGCCCCCAGGGTTTCCAGCAGCCGGTCGAATTCGCGGGGAATGCTTCCAGGGCCGCTTTTGCGGATCACCAGCAGGATGTCGCTTAATTCCAGGCTCAGCTCTTCAATATCGACTGTACTGTTATTGCTCTGTTCCAGGGCCTGCAGCAGTTCCTCCAGACGGGTCCGGGAAGTGGTGCTACGGCTGCCCGGCGCGGTACCCCAATGGCCCCGCCGGTGGTGGTGCAGGACTTCCAGCAGCAGGAGAGGGCTGCTCAGGTGCAGAACCAAGTCTTCCCGGCCATTCTCCCCTGGCCAGCATGTAACGGATGCCTCTGCAAAAAAGATGCGTTCCAGGTCTTTGAGGAAATCGCCCAGCCCGGAAAGGGACGGGTGCGATCCGATCGGAAGGGTCTTATTTCGGGGGAAATTTGGGTTCGACTCGCGCATGATATCGGCAGCATAAGGGACAATATCAAAGTTAAGGGCATTCAGATACAGCGAATTATAGAAAAACCATAAAATATCTATGGGTTTCCCATAATTTATATAGGGTGTCGGTCTGCCGGATGTCCCGGCCGCATCAGGTGCCGGGTTTAAATAAACCCGCGTGCCCGCGCTTCGGAGATTAACGCCTGATCGTTCTGCTTTTCAATCCCGAACAAAGACTTGATATGCCTTTTGCGGTTTTCGATACTCGGCAGGGACAGGGAAATATGATTGACCATATCCTTGGTTTTGGTACCGATAGACAGGTGATAGAGGATTTTCCGGTCGTTGTCGTCCAGGTTAATTTTGTTGGACATCTTTTTGCGGATAGCCACCAGGGCCTTCTGGGTGTAGTAGGGGGGCGTGTGGAGCACCGTTTCCACCATGGCCTGCAAAGACTTCTGGTCAATTTCAGATTTGACCATATACCCTTCCGGGTTCACGGTCTGCATAATGCTGTTGATACGGTAGTTGTCGCTGAAGGACGACATAAATACAATACGCGATTCCGGGATCAGCTGCCGGGCCAGGATACCCAGGTCTTCCCCGGTCTTGTCGCGGTCGCCGTTTGCCCCCGACAATTGAATGTCGAGCAACAGAATATGGTACGGGAGCCTGCTGGCCGATTGTCTTATGGCCTGTTCGGCCTCCGCAAAGGTCTTGGCGGTGTCCATGTGTACTTTAAAACCGTCGAATTCGTGGTCCTCCAGGATGAATTTATACCCCAGGGTTGTCATTTCGTGATCGTCGACGGCCAAAATTCGTATGATATTCATGTCGCTTGTATTCGTTCATCTGCATGGGCCGGATTCAGGCCGGCATTCCGCTTTCCGGCAAGCCGTTGCCCTCCGTGATGGGGCAGCTGCAGGCGCACCTCGGTGCCCTGCCCGGGGGCCGTCTGAATCTTCCAGCGGCCGCCCAGCTTTTTTACGCGGGATGCGATGTTCTTGTGGCCTATCCCCTTTTTGCCGCGGCCGGGCTGAAATCCAATGCCATTGTCGCGGATGCGCACGCCGAGCCGGTAGGGTTCAGAAATCATTTCCACGACCACTTCACTGGCCTGGGCGTGCTTGATGGTATTCTGCAGGCATTCCTGAAGGATCCGGTACAGGTTGATCTTAACCTCGCCCTGCAGCCCATCCCAGTCTGTTTCTGAATCGTATTCGAAACGGTGCCTCAATCCGGCAGCATCGCATGTACCGGCAACCAATTCTTCGAGCGAAATAATAAAATTATGAAATTTCTGATAGGCCGCATCGCTCAGCTGGTGGGAGATACCCCGAATCTCTTCCTGTACTCCTTTCAGCTTCTCGATGGCCAGAGCCCTCATTTCCTTAGAAGCCTCGTCTGTTTTGCCGTTGAGTCCGAGCAGCACCATGCGCACGCCGTTCATCTCGCCCAGCACCCCGTCGTGCAATTCTTCCGAAATACGCTTCTGCACGGCCTTTTTGCCCTCCTCTATTTTCTCGTTCTGCCCGAGCATGAGGTTGAAGATCTCCTGGTTGGCTTCCTGCTGCTGTTGCTGGAATCTGTATTTTTGATGGCGAACGCGCATGGAGATCACGTAAAACACGGTAATCCCGATGAGGATGACGCCCAGCGCCACTCCGATCCAAAGCAGGCGTTGCCGGGACAGGAACTGGTTCCTGGCGATGTACTCTTCCGTTTCGTATTCGATCCGGGCCAGCTTATTGCGGTTCGACCGTTCTTCCTGCAGCAGGCTGTCTTGCAGCTTGAAAAGGGCTTCCGAGATACCCGGAGCGCGCTCGGGCGCGGCCTTGATCTGCAGTTTCATGATATCCTGTAGGCCGTCGAACTCGGGCACGACCCGTGCGATAGCAGCCCCTTTATCCAGTGCTGCGATGGCCCGGGTTGTATCACCAATCTTTAAATAGTACTCGGCCAGAAAATAGTGGCTGCGGGGAAGGCCACGATTGTCATTAATTCTTTCACGTATGCCAAGGGCCTCCTTATACTGATTCTCCACACTGTCTAATTCACCCAATTCAAAGTTGGCTCGAGCCAGATTTACCAGAGCCCTCGCATATAATGCTTCATTATTTTTTTTCAAGGCGGTATCCCCAACTACAATATTATAATACTCCTTGGCACCCAAGTAATCCTCTTTCTCATGTAAGAGTGAACCTAAATTATTCATCAGGATTTGGTACCCATTTCCCGTATCTGAATTCCGGTCTATTGTGGCAAGCGCCATTTTATAATGTTCCAGAGCCTTATCGTATTCTTTAAGTGCCGA
>DATIPV010000025.1:0-7844 GCA_035471525.1 Robiginitalea sp. | reverse complement strand
TTTAACGGGGAATTCGTAATTGACGCCCCGGCCGGGACTATTCTGGTGGTATCCTACCTGGGGTATGCTTCCGTAGAGGTGCCGGGAGGGCAAAACCTGATGATCGCCCTCGATTCGGAAGCGAACCAACTGGGGGAAATTGTCCTGACTTCCAGCGTTATCGATATTGCGAAGACCCGGGAGACTCCTGTTGCCGTTTCTACCATTTCTCCCTCGGAAATCTCTCTGAAGGTGGGTAACCTGGAATTCCCCGAGATCATGAACCGGACCCCCGGGGTATACGCCACCAAGCAGGGTGGAGGATACGGGGATTCCCGCATTTCGCTGCGCGGATTCGACCAGCGCAACACCTCCTTCCTGATCAACGGGCAACCCGTCAACGATATGGAGAACGGCTGGGTGTACTGGTCTAACTGGCAGGGCCTCACCGATGTGGCCTCAGGCATCCAGATCCAGAGAGGGCTCGGGGCTTCGCGCCTGGCAGTTCCTTCTGTGGGTGGTACCGTTTCCATCTTCACCAAGGCAGCCGAGCTGAGCGAAGGGGGAGTTATTGCCCAGACCGTGGGGAACGACCAATACTACAAAACCTCGATCTCCTACAACACCGGCAAGAACGAAAAAGGGTGGGCTTCTTCCTACCTGCTGAGCCGCTGGGTCGGCGACGGATATGTCGACAACACGGCCGGGGAAGGCTGGACCTATTTCTTTGCCGTGGCCTACCAGCCCGAAGGTTCTGCGCATTCCCTTAACCTCTCCCTGCTCGGAGCCGGCCAATGGCACCACCAACGCGATGCCTGGGTTTCGATCCGCGACTATGAAAACTTCGGGGACCAGGGTGAAATCGACCCGCGCTGGAATACCAACGGCGGCCTGCTGAACGGCAAGGAATACAACATGCGCCGGAACTTCTACAACAAGCCCCTGGCTACCTTTAACTGGGACTGGGACATTTCCGACAACGTTAAGCTGGCTACTTCCCTGTACGCATCTGCCGGACGTGGCGGCGGAACAGGCCCCCGCGGCCAGAACTTCCGCAACGGGGATATAGACATGTACCCCTTCAACATCGACCTGACCCGGCACTACCTGGAAAATGGCCGGGGCACCCGCCTGCCCAATGGACATATCGATTTCGACGCAGTGGTTGCCAGCAACCGCGCCACCACCGGCCCGTACACCGGGGCTATCTCGGGCTATGAAGGCCTGCGGATCGGTTCCAACGGTTTCCGGGACGACGGCGTAAACCGCGAAGTGATGATCCGCCGGGCTTCCATGAACTCCCACGACTGGTTCGGCGCCATCTCTAACCTCGATATTACCAGTGGCAATTTCCGGTACTCCATCGGTATTGACCTGCGCGATTATACCGGTTACCACTACCGGGCCCTGAATGACCTGATGGGCCTCGACGGGTACTATTCCACCGGAAACCGGAATTCGGCCGGTGAAATCATTGAAACGGGCATCGATGCCGATCCGTTCAAAAACACCGGAATCCGCGGCCCGAAGATCGATTACTACAACATCGGCTATGTGGGCTGGCAAGGCTTCAACGGCCTGGTGGAATACAACGACCAGACCAAGGTAACCGCCGTGCTCCAGGCCGGTATTTCGAATCAGTCTTTCCAGCGCGAAGACCTTTTCGACCAGCCGACCAATCCGATGTCAGAGAAGAAAAACCTGACCGGAGGCTACGTGAAGGGTGGGGCCAACTACAACTTCAACGAGAAGTCGAACGTGTTCTTCAACGCCGGGTTCATCTCCCGCCAACCCAACTTTGACGCGGTATTCCCGAACTTCGCCAACGCCGTGAACCCCGACCTGCAGAACGAGGTGATTACCTCTTTCGAATTGGGTTACGGTTACCTGGCCCGCGATTTCCGACTGAATGTGAACGCGTACAGCACCTCCTGGGGCCACCGCTTTGTTTCGCGGGGCATCACCAATACTCAGGGAGTAGACGGTACCGCCCAATTCAAGGACATCAGCGTATTGCACCAGGGTCTGGAGGTGGAAGCCACCTACGACGCCACCAGCCAACTCCGTCTGAAAGGTATGATCTCTGCCGGCAACTGGAAGTACACCAAAGACTTTACCGCTACCCTGTTCGACGGCAACAACCAGGAAATCGGCACGGGGACCCTGTATACAGATGGCGCCAAGGTGGGTGATGCCGCACAGTTCACCGCCTTCCTGGAAGCCGATTACCGCATTGGCATGACCAGCTTCGACCTGGGCCTCCGTTTCGTCGACGGGCTCTATGCCGATTACTCCATCACCGATTCGGATTTCCTGGAACCCGACAACAAGGGTGCCCTGAAACTGCCTTCCTATGCGCTGGTCGACCTGGGTGCCATTCACCGGTTTACGCTGTTCGGAAAAGAGTCCTCGCTGCGGGTGAACATCAACAACCTGTTCAACACCACCTACATCGCCGAGTCCAATTCCAACATCCACGCCGAAACCGACTCGGAAACCTGGAAGGGAATCGACAAGCGCAATTATGTCTGGTTCGGTTTCGGGACTACCTGGAACGCGACCTTCAAGATTAACCTGTAATTTGGGACCGGCACCCAGAAAACAGGCTTGCCCCGAGCGGGCATAACCACCCAAAACCCCCGGATAGGCCTATCCGGGGGTTTTTTTGTTGTCAAAAAATGATACCTTTACCGGAAAACCAACCCTATGGAAACCCTGCTGAACGTACATTCCTATCTGGCCTATGTAGTGCTGGCCCTTCTGATTGTCGCCGTGGGCAACGCCTTCCTCGGCCTTGCCGGCAAAAAGATGTTTACGCTGGAAAGGGACTTTCGCATCAGCCTCTTTGCGCTTATCATCAGCCATATACAGCTGTTAATAGGCCTGGCGGTTTATTTTACCTCCCCCAACGGGCTGCAGGCCATACGCCAGTTCGGCATGGGCGGTTTAAGCCCTGAGGCGCGGCTATTGGCCCTGGAACACCCGCTTATCAATATAGTGGCCGTGGTACTGATCACCATCGGCTGGTCGCGGCACAAAAAATTTATGGAGGGGGACAAGAAGTTCAAGGCTATTGGATACCTGTACGGACTCGGACTGCTGCTTTTGGTAAGCCGGATTCCCTGGGACTTGTGGATTGGTTAATCATTTGAGCGTATGAAACACTGGATTTTTTCACTATTGATGCTGGGGGGCAGCCTGATGAGCGCCCAGGAAGTCCAACTCTTTAACGGGGCAGACCTCAACGGCTGGACCGTGTACGGCACCGAGAAATGGTACGTGGAAGACGGCCTGCTGGTCTGCGAAAGCGGCCCCGACAAGGGCTATGGCTACCTGGCCACCGACGAGCACTACAAAGACTTTGAGCTGACCCTCGAGTTCCAGCAGGAAGCCGACGGGAACAGCGGCGTATTCGTACGGTCTACCGTCGACGGCACCAGGGTTTCGGGCTGGCAGGTAGAAGTGGCCCCTCCCGGGCACAATACCGGGGGCATTTATGAATCCTATGGCCGTGGCTGGCTTATCCAGCCCGAGGCCGGCAAGCCCGACGTAAAGATGGGCGAGTGGAATACCCTGAAGATCCGCATGGCCGGCGACACGCTCACCTCCTGGCTCAACGGCGTGGAAATGGTAAGCCTCTCCGACGAGAAGATCGGGGCCGGCGAAGGTTCCATCGCCCTGCAGATCCACGACGGGGGCGGCATCAAGGTAAAATGGCGCAACATCCGCCTGAGCATGCCGCAGTAGGGGCCTAATCTGCTTTTTTTATGAGAAAGGCGTAGACCGGGTAGTGGTCGCTGTAACCGCCCTGGTAAGTGCCTCCCGCATAGGTGCGGAAGGGATAACCGGTGTACGGCCCTTTCTGAGTCTTTAGAAAATCGGGATGGTATACCCGGGCCTTCCAGAAGGCATACCCCGTTCCATGGGGAAACCAGTTTCCATTGAAGAGGATCTGGTCGAACAGGCTCCAGCTGTCGCGGTAGGCCAGGGTGCCCGAGCCCGAGGCAAAGAGGTCTTCCATGGGATTGTACAGAAGTCGGGCCGGCAGACTGTCCGCGCTTCCGAGGGTCCCCAGCCCGTATTTGAGGCTTACGTCGGTGGGGTCGTCGTTGTAGTCGCCCATGGAGATGAAGCGGGCCGATGGGTCGGCTCTCAACACGGAATCGAGGATGCCCCGCTGCAAAGCAGCGGCCTGCCTCCGGAAAGGTTCGCTTTTCAGCTGTCCGCCGCTTCGGGAAGGCCAGTGGTTTACCGAGATGTAGGTGGCCTCCCCGTCCAGATACCCATATACCAGAAGCTGGTCGCGCGTGTTTCTTCCGCGGTTCTGCTCGTCCAGCAGCCAGAGGCGTCTTCGCTGGCTTTCCACCACGGTAAAACAACTCTTCTTGTAGAGCAGGGCCACGTCTATTCCACGCGGGTCGGGTGAGTCGTAATGAACGATCCCATATACCCCCCCATTAAGGCCATTCTGGCCGAGGAGGTCCTGCAACACGGCACGGTTTTCGATTTCGCACAGGCCGATGAGGTCGGGCGAACGACGGGCTTCTTCCCTGCCTATTCCCGAAAGTACCCGGGCAATGTTTTGCAGCTTGGCCTGGTAGCGTTCCTGCGTCCATTGATCTTCTCCTTCCGGGGTACGGGCGTCGTCGTCTACCAGGGTGTCATTCAGGGTATCAAAGAGGTTTTCCACGTTGTAAAAGGCGATGGTGCGGATGGTATAGGGGCCATCCCCCACTATTTTCCCGGGACCGTCAAGGGCGGGTTTGTGGCAGGCAAAAACAGCCAGCCAAATAGCGCAGAGGGCAATTTTTTTATAGGGCATGCCGCAAAACTACTCCCCCCGGGTGCAAGGGGCATGCAGTTCCCGCCATTACTATTGCGGGGTAGCAGAAACAAGCCCGCCACCCCATGCGACCCTTTCAATCACCCTTACTTTTCCTGTGCATCGGGATTTGCACAAGTACCTTATCTGCCCAGGGCCGCCAGATCACCGGGCGGTTGCTGGACGCCCAGAACGGGCAGCCCGTTGCGGGGGTATCGGTAGGCGATCCAACTTATCCGGGTCAATCCTTCAGCGATTCCGAGGGCCGGTTCGCCCTCGCCTTTTCGGGGGACAGCCTGCTGCTCACCTTTTCCGGGCCCGGGTATCGGGTAAAGACGTATCCGCTTGGCCCGGGACTGCCCGACACGCTGGATCTCGGAGAGGTGCGGATGCGGCCCGAATTAGATCAGGAAGCAGAGCAGGATGTGGTAACCCTGAGCGAACCTTTGCCCGACGAAGACCTCGATACGGGCATGCCCTTGCTTCAGGCCGGTCGCGATCTGTTTCTGGGCCGTGTTGCCTTCGACTTCAGCGCCGGGTACTTCCGGACACGGGGCCTGGACAGCCGTGAATCGGACGTTTTCCTGAATGGGGTTCCCATGAACCGGGCCTATGACGGACGCGTTGCGTGGAGCAGCTGGGGCGGGCTTACCGATATCGGACGTCATTCGGATCAAAGCTATGGGTGGGCCTTCTCCGTTAATGCCTTCGGGGGCTTGTTGGGCTCGACAGAGATCCGGGCCGCTCCTTCCGCCCTTCGTCCCGGGATACGCCTGACCACTTCCTTCGGCAACCGGAGCTATCAGTTCCGCCAGATGGCCACGTACAATACAGGGATGAATCGCAGAGGTCTGGGGGCGCTCCTGTCCCTGTCTAACCGCCTGGGGGCAACCGGCTATATCGCCGGCACCCCGTTTGAATCGCAGGCGGGCTATGCCGCGCTGGAATGGCAGCCCGATCGGGCCAACACCTGGCTGGTTGCGGGGGTTTTCAGCCATACACGCAGGGGGATGAGCTCTCCCCTCACAGAAGAACTGGCAGGCCTGAAGGGTAGCCGGTATAACCCCAATTGGGGCTGGCACGAAGGAAAGGTGCGCAGCTCCAGGCAACGGACGGAAGCGGAGCCTATGCTTATGTTTCTCTACTCGCATCAATCCCAGCGCGTGAACTGGGCAGTGGCGGCCGGCTACCAATGGGGGGTACGCATGCGCAGCCGCCTGGCCAGCTTTGGGGCTCCCAATCCGGACCCGGCGTACTACAGGAACCTCCCTTCATTTTATTACAACAGCCCGCTGGGCGCCAACTACCGGAACACCTCCCTGTCGGCGGCCTCCTTCCGGGACGCCCCGCAGATCGATTGGGAGGCCCTGTACCGAGCGAACCGGGACCGCTCAGGGGCGGGCAGGGCGTTCTACATTCTGCACGGCGATGAAGAGCGGGGCCGGCGCCTGCACCTCAGGACCACGGTCTCCTATCGCTTTGCGAAGCCCTGGTCCCTGCAGGCCGCCCTGCGCTATTCGAGCGAAAGCCTCGATTTCTGCGGACGCCTGCTCGACCTGCTGGGCGCCGATTACCACGAAGACCGGGATCCCTTCAGCAATACCCTCAACGACGTGGACGGGGCACTTCAAAAGGCGGCCGGCGATCGGATCGGCTACCATTACAACCTGAAGGCCCTCCTGTGGGACGGATTTCTGCAGGCACGCTGGGAAAAGGGATCCTGGAACGCCTGGGCATCGGTCCGAGCCGGCAGCTCCCGAACCGGCCGCACGGGGTATTTCCGGAATGAACGCTACCCGGCTCAGGTTGGGCGCCCCGGGGGAGAAGCCCCGAAAAAACGGCTGGACCTTAAGGCAGGGCTGGGATACAGGCTTTCAGGGCATCAGTGGGTATACGGCTATTTCGCACACCGTTCCCGACCGCCTTTGCTCCGGGATGTTTTTACAGACGCCAGGGAACACGGCCGGCTCTTTCCGATGGATGACCCTGAAACGGCCACGGGCGGCTCGGTTGACCTGTATTTCAGGCATCCCTGGTTGAAGGGGCGTATTTCGGCCTACTATCTGCGCCTGGCCGGGGGCCGGTCTATCCGGTCTTACTTCGCGGAAACGGGGTATGGGGCAGCCTTTATGCGGGAAGTAACCGGGGATATCGCCTCGCTGCACCGCGGAGTTGAGGCAGGACTGGAAATCCGAATCAATCCCTCCGTTGCGCTTACCCTCGCGGGGGCAGGCGGGGCTTTTACCTATTCCGGCAACCCCCGGACATGGCTCTACTACTATGGGGGCGCAGACGATCGGGAACACCTGCCGGCGAATGGCGTGTTTTCGCCGGGGTCCCCGCAACTGGCCGGGCTCCATCTGGCCAGGGGGCCGGAATGGGCCGCGTCTGCCGGGCTGTCGTATCGCGATCCGGCATTCTGGTGGGTCGATTTGCGGGCCAATTACCTGGGCCGTTTGTATGAGGACCTGGCCGTTCTTCGCTACTCGGGCGATTTCGCCCTGCAAGCCGGCACCGGCCTGCAAGATCCGGGAGCACAGGCCGATGCGACAGGCGAATTGCGGGCACAAAGGCCCCTGCCGTCCTATTACCTGTTGAACCTGAGCCTTGGCAAATCCTGGTTGCGGGGCAGACATTATGTAAGTGTGTTTGCGGGCCTGAACAATCTGTTCGACCAGATTAGCCGCACAGGGGGCTATCAGCAGGGGAGGCTTGCCACTTATTCGGGGCTGGCAGAAGATTCCAGGAGCGGCCACCCGTCTTTCGGGACCCGTTACTGGTATGGTGCCGGCCGCACCTTTTTCCTAAACATTTCATGGAGCTTTTAAATATGAAGAAACCACACTTGGCCTGGCTTTGGGCCTGTTTTATGGCATCCTGCTCAAGCCCCGGGGCCCCCGAAACCGGCCGGGCCGAATGCGATGCCGAAACCATGAGTCTGATAGGCTTCGAGCAACTGTTCAGCATGTACGGGGAGGAAGTAGTGGAAATTACGCTGGACCAGGCTCTTGAGGGCTATGTGATTTCTTCTGACCTCGAGGGG
>DATIPV010000024.1:0-4201 GCA_035471525.1 Robiginitalea sp. | reverse complement strand
TCCTCAGTCTGATAATTACCCTGGCCGCCGCGCCCGCCCGGGAAATGGCAAAAGGGAATCTCCGGCTGCCCGGCCCCGAGCAACGGCAGGCCCATCTGCCCGGGATTTACCCGGTTGCGCACGCCACTGCCGTACTGAACTGGGGCGGCACCATCCTCTATATAGACCCGGTCGGGGGAGCCGAAGCCTTTGCCGGGCAACCGGCGCCGGACCTGATGCTCGTTACCGACGTGCACGGGGACCATTACCATGCGGAAACCCTGCAGGCCCTGAGGCAGGCCGGTACCCGTATAGTGGCCCCGGCCGCGGTGCGCGAGCAAATGCCCCGGGAATTACAGGATATCACGCAGGCCGTGGGCAACGGGGAAACGGTGGAACTGGCCGGCGTGCAGATTACCGCCATCCCCATGTACAACCTGCGCGAAGAAGCGAGCAGGTTTCACCAGGCGGGTCGGGGCAACGGCTATGTACTGGAGAAAGGCGGGGTACGGGTCTATTTTTCGGGAGATACAGAAGACATACCCGAGATGCGGGCCCTTCAGGACATAGACATGGCTTTTGTATGCATGAACCTGCCCTATACCATGACCGTGGAACAGGCAGCCGATGGGGTGCTGGCCTTCAGGCCCCGCAAGGTCTACCCTTATCATTATCGCGGGAACCCCGAGGTGAGCGACGTAAAGCGGTTTGCTGAACTGGTTCGGCAGGGAAACCCCGGTATCGAGGTCGTACAACTCGACTGGTATCCGGCCGATCCGTATTGACCGGCTCCTCAGCTTAATTGAAACGCCCGCCGGTTGGCGGGCGTTTTCCGTTTCAGCCGGCTCAGCCCCGGATGAGCTTCTTGTATTTGATGCGTTTGGGGGTGAGGTCGGCTCCCAGGCGCTTTTTCTTGTTCTCTTCGTATTCCGAAAAGGACCCTTCAAAAAAGTAGACCTGGGAATCCCCTTCGAAGGCCAGGATGTGCGTGCAGATACGGTCGAGGAACCAGCGGTCGTGAGAAATGATAACGGCACAGCCGGCAAAATTCTCGAGCCCCTCCTCAAGGGCCCGCAGCGTATTGATATCCAGGTCGTTGGTAGGCTCGTCGAGCAGCAGCACGTTTCCTTCTTCCTTGAGGGTCATGGCCAGGTGCAGGCGGTTGCGTTCGCCCCCTGAAAGCATGTTCACCTTTTTGTTTTGCTCGCTCCCGGAAAAGTTGAACCGGCTCAGGTAGGCCCTCGAGTTAACGGGGTGCCCGCCCATGTTAATCAGCTCCTGCCCGCCGCTGAAATTCTCCCAGATCGACTTCTCGGGCCTGATGTTGGCATGGCTCTGGTCTACATAGGCAATCTTTACCGTGTCGCCGATAACGAAGGAACCCTTGTCGGGCGTTTCTTCCCCCATGATCATCCGGAAGATGGTGGTCTTCCCGGCCCCGTTCGGCCCGATAACCCCCACGATCCCTGCCTGGGGCAGGCGGAAGTTCAGGTCTTCGTACAGCAGTTTGTCCCCATAGGCCTTGCTCACTCCCCTGGCCTCGATAACCTGGGTGCCCAGGCGGGGACCGTTCGGGATATAGATCTCCAGGTTCTCGTCCAGTTTTTTCTGGTCCTGGCTCATGAGCTTGTCGTAGTTGTTCAGACGGGCCTTCTGCTTGGCATGCCGGCCTTTCGGGCTCTGTCGTATCCATTCCAGCTCGCGTTCCAGGGTCTTCTGGCGTTTGCTGACCTGTTTCTGCTCCTGGGCCAGCCTCTTGGATTTCTGCTCCAGCCAGCTGGAGTAGTTGCCCTTCCAGGGGATACCCTCCCCCCGGTCGAGTTCCAGTATCCAGCCCGCGACGTTGTCCAGGAAATAGCGGTCGTGGGTTACGGCGATCACCGTGCCCCTGTACTGCGCCAGGTGGTGTTCCAGCCATTGCACAGACTCGGCGTCGAGGTGGTTGGTGGGCTCGTCGAGCAACAAAACGTCAGGCTCCTGCAACAACAGGCGGCACAGGGCCACGCGGCGGCGCTCCCCCCCGGAAAGCACCGAGATCTTCTTGTCGGGTTCGGGGGTGCGCAGGGCATCCATGGCGATCTCGAGTTTGGAGTCGAGCTCCCAGGCGCCCAGGGCGTCGATCTGATCCTGCAGGCCCGCCTGCTTATCCATCAGCTGCTGCATTTTGTCTGCGTCTTCGTAGACTTCGGGCAGGGCGAATTGCTCGTTGATATGATTGTACTGATCCAGGACCTGCACCACTTCGGCAACCCCTTCCCTGACCACGTCCATAACGGTTTTGTCGGGATCCAGCTGGGGGTCCTGCTCCAGCAGGCCCACTTTGTAGCCCGGGGCAAAGACCACATTCCCCTGATGGTTGGTATCCATGCCGGCAATAATGCGCAGCAGGGTAGACTTACCGGACCCGTTCAACCCGAGAATACCGATCTTGGCCCCGTAGAAAAAGCTGAGGTAGATATCTTTGAGAACCGGGGTATTGGCATTCTTGTACGTCTTGGTCACCCCCGACATGGAGAAGATGACCTTTTTATCGTCTGACATAAATTCGAAAAGTTAGTTACAGGTGTGGTTGCTGTCTTACACCCTGCCTTTCAAGGCGTTAAAAACCCAGGCGATGGCGAAGAAGCCTATCCCGACCGAGGCAAAACCCCATCCGGCGATTTCGTCATAGCGAAAGGCGCCCAGGGCGATCAATCCAACTCCCACGACGATCATGATAAAGGTCGCCCAGGCCAGTACGGTGTTCTTATTCATTCCCATGTTTCGATTGTTTGGTTGGCATCAAATATCGCAAATAATTGGGGAATACCACGCCCCTCCCTAGCCTTCCGACGGAAACCGGATGCCACACCGCTCGCGAATGGCGTCGAGCAGGGTATGCAGGGCCAGGCTGTCGCCCAGCGACCAGTCCTCGCTTTCTGTGCGCCCCTGTTGCAGGCACTGGTGTACTTCCAGGATCTCGTGCGTATACCCCTTGCCCAGGGTGGGGAGTTCTACCCGGCGGCCACCGTCTTCGACCTCGATGTCGAACCCGTCAGTCTCGTGCCAGCGCGGCCATATGGATATATTCCCGGCCGTACAGGAGAGTTCGGCCCGCATTTCCGAATGGGAACTCAGCCCGCTGTACAGCAGGGCAATGGCCCCGGGGTATTCGAAGACCAGCCCGATCTGCTTCTCCACCCCGGTTGGGTGGAACTTGGCAACCGCCCGGAACGATTGAGGCACCCCCAGCAGCCAATAGGCGAGGAAAACCGGATAGATGCCGATATCGAGCAGGGAACCGCCGGCGAGCTCCGGGTTGAGCAGCCGCCCTTTCGGGTCGCGGTCGAGGCCCGGAAAGGCGAAATCGGCCCTCAGGTAGGCCAGCTGACCCAGTTCCCCCTCCTTCACAAGGCGCGCCGCTTCCCGCAGGGAGGGGTTGAAGCGGCTCCACAGGGCTTCCATCAGGAAAACGCCATTCTCCCGGGCACAATCGACCATTTGTCGCACTTCTGCGGCATTGATGCCCATCGGCTTTTCGCAGAGCACGTGCTTCCCGGCCCGAAGGGCTGCCAGGCTGTGCTCGAGGTGGCCGGTATGCGGGGTGGCTATATAGACCACCTGCACCCGGGGGTCCGAGAATAATTCGTCGTACGAGCCGTAAGCCCTGTCGGCCCCGTACTCGGCGGCAAAGGCCCGGGCGTTGGCAGGGTCGCGGGAAGCAACGGCTGCCAGACGGGCATCGGGCACCAGGGCCAGGTCTTTGGCAAAACTCCCGGCAATTTTTCCGAGCCCGAGAATGCCCCAATGTATTTGTTCCGACATGCGTGTTGATTTGCAGACCGTTCAAAGTTAATGATAAATTCCTCCGTATCTTTAGGCCGATAAGGGTGAAAACCGCCTGCTTTATGGAAGTACTATTCAACAAGAACGAAGACCACCACAAGCTTTTGTGTTCCGAATTGCGAACCCGTTACGCACGGGTCAAAAAGGGGGGCGGAAAGGCCCGCCTGGACCGGCAGCATGCCGAGGGGAAATGGTCGGCCCGTGAACGGATCGACTACCTGCTCGACCAACCCAAGGAGGCGCTGGAAATCGGGGCATTTGCCGGGGACGGCATGTACGGGGAGCACGGCGGATGCCCCAGCGGCGGGGTAATCGTAAAGGTGGGGCGGATACAGGGGCGGCTTTGCGTGGTAGTGGCCAATGACGCGACGGTCAAGGCCGGCGCCTGGTTCCCCAT
>DATIPV010000023.1:0-7439 GCA_035471525.1 Robiginitalea sp. | reverse complement strand
GATTGGGTTTGTTGCAACATAATGATTCGTTTTTTGATTAATGAACTGTAAAAAGCGTTTGCCAGGGCCGGGGTCGGGGTATTGCCCGATACCCTCAGCAGGGTGTACTGGTATTCCCGCACCGAAGGGATAGACCGGATGGCCCGGGCGTCGGCCAGGTATTCGAGGTTTTGGACCATCGTTTTCTGGTACCACCAGATCAAGGGGTTTATCCACAGAAGGGCCGCAACCAGACGGCCCAGCAGGATATCCACGGAGTGGTACTGCTCCCCGTGGGCCCGTTCGTGTTCCAGGATCATGGGCAGTTCGGTCTCCCCGTGACGGTCGGGGTTGTAAAAGATGTAGCGGAAGAAGGAAAAGGGTGCCTCTACGTCCCGGTCGGGGATATAGACAAATTTGTCCCTTCGGAGGGGGTTTGCCGAGGCGATAAGCCGCCGCAATTTCCACAGCTGCCAGAAGAGGATCAGGGCGCAAATTGTTGCCCCGAGCAGGTAGGCTGCCAGCAGCAGGGACTCCCAGGGAAAAGCCGGGGCGGCTTCCGGGATTGCCGAAACTGTGATCTGTTCGCCAGCCGTATCTGCAGGGCTGAAAGGCAGCGTCACGGTTCGGCGGATCGTTACCAGGGGCAGCAGCGGGGCGGCCAGCAGGCCGCTCAGCAAAAAGAAGCGGTTGTGCCGGAACAAAGTTTCCCGCCTCAGCAAGGCCTGATAGGCAAACAGGAACAGGGCCAGGATGGCGGAGGCTTTGAGCAGGTAAATACTGAGGGCTCCCATATTATTTGTTTTTCGTTTCGATGAGTTTGATGATTTCACGCAGCTCGTCGGCCGAAATCTTTTCCTCTTTGGCGAAGAAGGAAACCAGGTTTTTGTAATTGTGGTCAAAATAACCGGCTATGGTTTCCCCGATAAACTTGCGCCGGTAAGCTTCCCGGCTAACGGTCGCGAAATAGCGATGGGTATTCCCGAAAGCTTCGTGCCCCACAAACCCCTTTTCCTCCAGGTTGCGTACGATGGTGGAAAGGGTGTTGTAATGCGGTTTGGGCCTGCCGGGGAATGCGTCCAGCAGGTCTTTGACAAAGGCGTTTTCCAGCTTCCAGAGCAGCTGCATAACCTCCTCTTCCTTGTTGGTGAGTTTCTGCATGGGCCAATCGATTAAATGACTGTTCGTTTTCTGATGATAAAACAAACATAACTAAAAAAATAGTTGAATAACTAAATCAATAGTTAAAAAACTGCTAAATCAGGTTATGGCCGAAAGTAATCCGAAAGTTTCCGAAGGGTTATATATTTGCACCGACTTTTATCCAAACCCCGGCATGATTTACTTTTTCTATTTTATGGTGGGCCTGGGCCTGCTTATCCTGGGAGGGAGCTGGCTGCTTAAGGCAGCCGTAGACCTCTCCCTGCGGATGGCCGTTCCAAAGATCATCATCGGAATGACGGTGGTGTCGTTCGCCACCTCGGCCCCGGAGCTGATCGTGAGCCTGCAGGCCGCCCTGGAAGGGTACCCGGATTTGGCGCTTAGCAATGTAGTCGGTTCGAATGTGGCCAACCTGGGGCTTATCCTGTCCATTACCCTGTTCCTCGGCCATTTGGATGTAAGGCGGAGCTTCTACTTCACCGATTGGCCCGTAATGATGCTGGCCTCCCTGATGACCTATGGTTTTATGTTTGCCGACAGCCAGCTCGATTCATGGGAGGGGGGCGTTATGGTTATATCCCTGTTCCTCTTCCTTATTTATTTGCTCCGGTATCAGAAAACGGCGGTGGAGGCAGATTCCCTGCATTTGCCGTCGCGCCTCCCGCTGTATCAGACGGTTTTCTTCCTCGGCGCCGGAGGCGTGGGCCTTTGGGGGGGGTCGGAACTCCTGATCACAGGGGCAGAGGGCCTGGCGCTGCAGCTGGGAGTCAGCGATCGGTTAATCGGGATCACCCTGGTCTCCGTGGGCACCAGCATCCCCGAAATGGCGGCTTCTGTGATTGCCATGATCCGCAAGGAGAAGGCCATTTCGGTAGGGAACCTGATCGGATCCAACATATTCAACCTGTTGGCCGTTTTGGGCATAACTGCCCTGGTGCAGCCCATCACCGCGGTGGATGAGCGCCTGCTCTCGCAGGACATATACTGGATGCTGGGCATTTCCTTTCTGATATTGCCCCTTGTTTTCTTTCCCAGAGGGCGTCGGCTCGACTGGATTGACGGCCTGGTGCTTCTGCTGGCGTACGGCGCTTTCCTCTGGCAGAACCTGATGTAAAAAAACCCCGCCGTGAGGCGGGGTCGTCGTCCTACAGGAAATTAACTGTGGGATCAGAGCCTATGCTTCAACCTGGATGTTTGCACCTTCCACGGTCTTGATGATACGGGCGGCCACTTTGTAGGGGTCGGCATTGGAGGCAGGACGGCGGTCTTCCAGCCATCCTTTCCAGCCGCGCTCTACGGTCAGAATCGGGATGCGGATCGATGCGCCCCGGTCGGAAACCCCGTATTTGAAATCAGAAATAGATGCGGTCTCGTGTTTCCCGGTGAGCCGCAGTTCGTTATAGGCACCATAAACCTCTATGTGTTCCCTGGTTACCGGACGGAACGCCTCGCATACCTGCTCGTAGATTTCCTTGGAGCCGCAGGTGCGCAGCAGCGAGTTCGAAAAGTTGGCGTGCATGCCGCTTCCGTTCCAGTCGCCCTTCACGGGTTTGGGGTGGTATTCAATGTACCAGCCGTATTCCTCGGTCAGGCGGTCGAGCAGGTAGCGGGCCACCCAAACCTGATCGCCGGCATTCTTGGCGCCCTTGGCGAAGATCTGGAATTCCCATTGCCCGCAGGCAACCTCCTGGTTGATTCCTTCAAAATTCAAGCCGGCCTGCAGGCAGTAGTCGGCGTGGCGCTCTACCAGCTCCCGGCCGTGGGTGTTCTTGCCGCCCACGGAACAATAATAAAGCCCCTGCGGCCCCGGATATCCTCCGGGAGGAAAGCCCAGCGGCAGTTCGGTATGCGTATCCATTATGAAGTATTCCTGTTCGAAACCAAACCAGAAATCGTCGTCCACATCCGAATCGATGGTGGCGCGTGAATTCGAGGGGTGGGCAGTGCCGTCGGGGTTCAGTACTTCGCACATTACCAGGTAGCCGTTGTCGCGGGCCGGGTCGGGGTAGATGGTTACGGGTTTCAGGAGGCAGTCGGAGGAGCCGCCCTCGGCCTGCTCGGTAGAGCTTCCGTCGAAAGCCCAGAGAGGGCAATCTTCCAGTTTCCCGCTGAAATTAGACTCGATC
This sequence comes from Robiginitalea sp., assembly GCA_035471525.1. Taxonomy (GTDB): domain Bacteria; phylum Bacteroidota; class Bacteroidia; order Flavobacteriales; family Flavobacteriaceae; genus Robiginitalea. The sequence goes on along the minus strand of DATIPV010000023.1, from coordinate 4,173 downwards.
TTGGTCTTGCTTCTCATGTTGGCGGTGGGGGTGTAGCCATCCAGCCAGATGTATTCTAATTTTGATTTGCTCATGATTCCAAAAAAGTTAATTGTTGATTATCATTTTCGACCGTCAAAAATATATTTTTCTGCAATATAGGCACAACTTTACAGGGGTGAATTATCAAAAAAATCGATGTATTTATGAACACCCCTATTTTTTAGGGGGTCTGTTGCTTAAAAATTAAAATTATGCGTTTATAATACGAAATGCTTAATTTTACGCACCGCAACAGAAAACTGTTTCCCATGCCAACCCGAAACGACACCCCCCACCGGTCTGATTTTTATCCGGATAACCGCCCCGGAACCGGGCAGGGCAGAAGGTCTGAACGCTACGCAAGCTATGTCTTCAATGAACAGCGCATGCTGCAATACCTTACCCGCGACGCCTACGAGGGCGTGAAAGGGGCTGTCTTTTCCGGGTCGAAAATAGACCGGAAGGTGGCCGACCAGGTAGCCGAAGCCATGAAGGCCTGGGCCATCGAGATGGGAGCTACGCATTACACCCACTGGTTCCAGCCCCTGACAGGTGCCACGGCCGAAAAGCACGATGCCTTTTTCGACCTGCTCCCCGATGGGCGGGCCATCGAAAAATTCGGAGGCGGGCAGCTCGTGCAACAGGAACCCGACGCTTCGAGCTTCCCGAGCGGGGGCATCCGCAATACCTTTGAGGCTCGCGGCTATACCGCCTGGGACCCTACCTCCCCCGCTTTTATCTACGGCAGCACCCTGTGCATCCCGACCATCTTTGTCTCCTACACCGGGGAGGCACTGGACAACAAGGCCCCGCTGCTGCGGGCCCTGCACGCCGTGGATGAAGCCGCTACAGCCGTGGCCCGATATTTTGACAAGAATGTGAACAAGGTCAATGCCACCCTGGGCTGGGAGCAGGAATATTTCCTGATCGACCGCGAGCTGGCCCGCACGCGTCCCGACCTGATGCTTACCGGCCGCACGCTGGTAGGGCAGGCCGCTGCCAAGGGGCAACAGCTGGACGACCACTATTTTGGGGTGATCCCCGAACGGGCCTTCCAGTTCATGCGCGATTTGGAAGGGGAGTGCCTGTTGCTGGGCATTCCGGTAAAAACACGTCACAACGAGGTGGCGCCGAACCAGTACGAACTGGCACCGGTCTTCGAGGAGGCGAACCTGGCAGTCGACCACAACCTGCTGCTCATGGACGTGATGGAAAAAGTGGCCGGCCGGCATGGCCTCAGGGTGCTCTTCCACGAAAAACCCTTTGCGGGCATCAACGGTTCGGGCAAGCACAACAACTGGTCGCTCAGCACCGATACGGGCATCAACCTGCTGAGTCCGGGCTCCACCCCCATGAAAAACCTGCAGTTCCTCACTTTTTTTGTGAATACCATTCGGGCTGTAGACCGGTATGAAGAGCTGCTTCGGGCTTCCATCGCCTCTTCCAGCAACGATCACCGGCTCGGGGCCAACGAGGCGCCGCCCGCCATTATGTCCATCTTTATCGGGAAACAGCTCACCGATGTGCTGGACGAGCTGGAAGGCGTTTCAAAGGGCAAGCTCTCGCCCGAGGAAAAGACCGAGCTCAAGCTCAATGTGGTCGGCAAGATACCCGAGATCCTGCTCGACAATACCGACAGGAACCGCACCTCGCCTTTTGCCTTTACGGGCAACAAATTCGAAATGCGGGGGGTAGGGTCGCGGGCCAACTGCGCCAAGCCCATGACCGTGCTCAATACCATCGTGGCATACCAGCTGCGCGAATTTAAGGTAGAGGTAGACAAACTCATCGACCAGAAGAAACTCAAGAAGGACGAGGCGATCTTCAATGTGCTGCGCGAGTACATCAAATCGGGAAAGCGCATCCGTTTTGACGGGGACGGCTACAGCGGGCAGTGGGAGCAGGAAGCTGCCCGGCGCAAGCTGAGCCACAACCGGAGCACGCCTTCGGCTGTTGAAGTGCTAACGGCTCCGGAAACCCTTGCCTTGTTCAAGGCCACGGGGGTCCTTACCGAGAAAGAGATCAAGGCCCGCAAAGAGGTAGAGCTGGAGACCTATATCCTTCAGACCCAGATCGAGGGCCGTGTAATGAGCGAACTGGTCTACAACCAGATAATCCCGGCGGTGGTTTCCTACCAGAACAGCCTGCTGGAGAATATTCTGGGGATGAAGGAGGTCTATGGGGCGGCCCACAAGAAGGTTTGCGAGGCCCAGCTGGGGATTCTGGAACAGCTGGCCGAGCAGCTGCAGGAGGTCAAAAAGAAGACCGACGCCATGATCGAGGCCCGCAAGCGTGCCAACGGCCTCAAAGACCTGACCAAAAAGGCAGAGGCCTACTGCGAATCGGTACTCCCGTATTTCGAGCAGATCCGAAACCATTGCGACCGCCTGGAGCGACTGGTTTCCGATGCCCACTGGCCCCTGGCCAAGTACCGCGACCTGCTGTTTATAAAATAGGCATAAGAAACACCCAACATCCCGGGAATCCGGTGGCCCGTTCCGCCGGATTCCCTTATTTTTGTCGCAACCGAAAGACTTCAGCATGGCATCCAACGCATCCGAACGCTACGGCCGCCGCGGCGTATCGGCAACCAAAGACGAGGTTCACAAAGCCATTTCCAGTGTAGACAAGGGCCTTTTTCCCAGGGCATTCTGCAAGGTGGTACCCGACTTCCTGGGCGGCGACCCCCAGTACGCCCTGGTGATGCATGCCGACGGGGCGGGCACCAAATCGTCCCTGGCCTATATGTACTGGAAAAAAACCGGCGACCTGTCGGTGTGGAAGGGCATTGCCCAGGACGCCCTGGTGATGAACCTCGACGATTTACTGTGCGTGGGCATCACCGACAATATCTTGCTGAGCTCCACCATTGGCCGGAACAAGAACAGGATACCGGGCGAGGTAATAGCGGCCATTATAGAGGGCACCCAGGAGCTCATCGCCGATTTGGAGAAATGGGGTGTGCACATTCACAGTACGGGGGGTGAAACGGCCGACGTGGGAGACCTGGTGCGCACGATCATCGTCGATTCCACCGTTACGGCCCGCATCCGCCGCGACCGGGTGATCGACAACGCCCGCATCCGCCCCGGGGATGTTATCGTGGGCCTGGCCAGCTATGGGCAGGCCGTCTATGAAACGGCCTATAACGGCGGGATGGGCAGCAACGGCCTTACCTCGGCCAGGCACGATGTTTTTGCCAGGAGCCTGGCGGGCGAATTCCCGGAGAGCTACGACCCGGAAGTACCGGCCGACCTGGTCTATTCCGGCAGCGTGGGCCTGCTCGACCCCGTCGACGGGGTGCCCCTGGACGCCGGCAAACTGGTGCTCTCGCCCACGCGCACCTACGCCCCCGTTATCAAAAAAATGCTGGAGGAGCTCGGTACCGAACCCATACACGGCATGATCCACTGCAGCGGGGGGGCACAGACCAAGATCCTGCATTTTGTGGAAAACCTGCACGTGATAAAAGACAATCTCTTCCCGGTTCCTCCCCTGTTTGACCTTATCCAGCGCGAATCCGGCACCGACTGGAAAGAGATGTACCAGGTGTTCAACTGCGGGCACCGGATGGAATTATACGTGCCTGCCGAGTGGGCCAACCGCCTCATTGCCATTTCGCAGTCGTTCGGCATCGAGGCCCGGGTGGTAGGCCGCGTGGAAGCAGCTGCCGGACGCAAGCTCACCCTGCAGACCCCCAAAGGTACCTTCACCTATTGAGCATACGATTTTCTTGAAACCCGCGTTCTTTCTAGAAGGGTATTCCCCCTCCAAAAGAACCCGTATGGAACGAAAGGAATTTTTGAGAACCCTGGGGGCCGGGGCTGCATTTGCGCTGGTTTTCCCATGTGTGAAAGGGTGCACGAAGGGCTCCGAACTGGAAAGACGGCCCATACCCACCGGGGTAGACTTTACCATCGACCTCAGTGGCGCCGATGGAGACGCCCTGCAAAATCCGGGAGACTTCATCCTCCGGAATTTTGTGGTGGTGGCCCGCAACCTGCAGGGCAATTTTGTGGCGGCCAGCCAGGTTTGCAGCCACCAGCAGACCGAAGAAGTGCGATTCGTCGACTCCCAGGGAGGCATCTTCCAATGCTCCACCCACGGGTCCCAGTTCGCACAAAACGGCACACCGCTCAATACGGTTACCAG
>DATIPV010000022.1:0-7615 GCA_035471525.1 Robiginitalea sp. | reverse complement strand
GGCCTGAAGCCGTTCAGTTCGGTGGGGTACAAGCTGGAAGACATCAGGACCAACCCCGAAGGCGACTTTATTCTCAATGAATACAGCGGGGAGGGCGGGCTCAACCAGGTATTCCTCTCGGCCGGGTTCCAACTGCTGCCCCGCCTGCATGTGGGGGCAACGGCCAATTTCTATTTCGGCCAGCTAAAGAACAAACGGGTGCAGGTTACCGACGGCATAGCCTACGGCACGCTGGACGACCGGCAATCAGACGTAAGCGGCTTCGATTTCAACTACGCCCTTACCTATTCGCCCAAACTGAGCACCAGCCATACCCTGTACACCTCCCTCCGGGCGCATACCCAGACCAACCTGGTCTCGGAGAACCAGAGGCGTATCGGCACCTTCGTGCCTCTTACGGGCAACGATATCGAGACCTCGTTGGTAAACCTCGACCGGGACAACCTGCGGTTCACCGAGATCAAGATACCGACTACCTATACGTTCGGCATCGGTATCGGGGAGGAACAGCGCTGGATGATCGGCGGGGAAGCCGGCCTGCAGCAGTTCAGCAGGTTCAGCAACCCCTTCCTCGACGGCGACAACATCAGCTATCAGGACGCCAGCAGTTATGCCCTGGGCGGGCACTGGGTGCCCGATTACACGGCAATTGACGCCTATTTCAAACGGGTTACCTACCGGGCGGGCGTTCGTCTGGATAATACGGGATATGTCGTAAATGACAAGGAGATCAACAATTTTGGCATAACATTTGGAATGGGTTTACCGTTGGGATTCGATTACTCCAACCTGAACCTCGGGATTGAAGTCGGGCGCAGGGGTACCACTGCGAACAACCTGGTCCGCGAGAGTTATCTCAAAGTGAGTATAGGCCTCTCGTTCAATGCCTCCGGCCCCAATCGATGGTTCCAGAAAAGACAGATAAATTGATAAAAAATTAGTACTTTAACCCCCCTGTTAAACTGTTGACAAGATGAAAAAGGAATTTTACAGCATGGTCGTTTTGGTTCTCGGGTTCGCCGCCTCAGGGTTGGCCCAGGCTCAGGACCCGGAGTGTATGACCAATCTTTCCATCTATGCCGAGCACGTTAAAGTGAAGAATTACGATGCGGCCTACTCGCCCTGGAAAATGGTGTACGAGACCTGTCCGGGCATTAACAAGGCCAATTTCTCGTATGGGGAGCGCATTCTCGACCACAAAATCGAGAATTCCAGCGGCGCTGAAAAGGAAGGATTTATCCAAGACCTTATAGCCCTTTACAACAAGAGCCTGCAGTACTTCCCCAGTAATTACTCCAAGGCCGAGATCGCCAGCGACATAGCTTCCCTGCTTTACGATAACAAGAAGGCGACCGACGAGGAGCTGTACAACATCCTCTCAAAGGCTTTTAAGGAAGACCGGGCCCATTTCGACAACCCGAAGGCCCTTTACCTGTATTTCTCAACCCTGGTAGACCTGCATGGAGCGGGCAAAAAAGAATTGCAGGAGGTATTTGACGTATACGACGACGTAACCGAGAAAATCGAGGAGGAGAACGAAAAGTACCTGGAGCAGATCGGCAGGCTCCTGCCCAAGGATTCCCTGGGTACCCTTACCTCCAAGGAGCAGCAACAGCTGAAATCGTACAACAGCTTCTCCGAGAATTACGGTAAAATTTCAGGCAGCATCGACTCCAAGCTGGGGAACCTGGCCGACTGTGCCAACCTGATTCCGCTGTACCAGAAGAGCTTTGAAGAGAAGAAGGGCGACATCGCCTGGGTGAAGCGCTCCGTGGGGCGTATGTTCGCCAAGGATTGCACCGACGACCCGCTCTTCCGCAAATTGTTCGAGGCCCAGCTCGCCCTGGAACCCTCGGCCAGCGCCTATCTGTACGGAGGCGCCCTGAAGGCCAAGGACGGAGACAGCCGCGGGGCCATCGCCGATTTCGACAAGGCGGCGGAACTGGAGACCGACCGTCGCAAAAAATCGGACATCTATTACAAGGCTGCTACCGTGGCCCGCAAGTTCAGCAAGTCGCAGGCCCGCACCTATGCCCAGAAAGCCATTAACGCCAACGGATCCAACGGGAAGGCCTTTTTGCTCATAGCGAACCTGTACGCTTCCAGCGCCAATGAATGCGGCAGCACACCCTTCGAGAAACGTGCTGTTTACTGGAAAGCCGCCGACCTGGCACGCCAGGCTGCCCGGGTAGACCCCGCCCTGAGCGGACACGCCAGCCAGGCCGCTGCCAGCTACAGCGCCAAAGCACCCTCCAAGACCGATATTTTCCAGTCGGGGATGGCCGGAAAAACCATTGCTTTCGACTGTTGGGTGGGCGGAAGTGTAAAAGTGCCGAACCTGTAGGAACCTATGGGGTGCAAGGCAAACGCATTGCGTATCATTGCCAGGGCAATTGTCCTGGCAATTTTCGTTTTGGGTTGCGAAGATACCTATCAGCGGGTAGGGCAGGAAGCCGCCGAGCTGGTGTACCCCCAGGGGATTGCGCGCGACTTTACCCTTACCTATACCGAGAGCATTAAGGAGCTCACCAACCAGGACAGCAGCGATACCCGGGTTATCGCCGTGCTGAAGAGCCCGGTGAGCGAGGATTTTACGAACCTCCGCTTCCAGTACCGGACTTTTCCGGAAGGCCTGAAGGTGGAATATTACGACGACCAGGGCCGCCTGAGCACCATCGAGGCCGATTACGCCATCATATACGCACAGACCAACCTGTTCGACCTCCGGGGCCATGTGGTAATGGAGACCTTCGACGGGAAGCGGCTGCAAACCGACCAGCTATACTGGGACCGCCAAAGCGACTGGATTTTTACCGAAGGACGTTTTACCATGACCAACCCGGAAGAGGGCACTGTGCTCAACGGACAGGGGATGGACTTTAACCGGGATTTTACGTATTTTAACGCTCACAAAACCGGGGGCGAAATGCTCGTCAAAGAAGAAGAAGAAGAAATATGATCCGTTTCCTGAAATACACCGAATACCTGTACCTGGCCATCGCCCTGATCTCCCTTTACGAGATCGGGAAACTGTGGGACGTAAACCGGGAGCGGAGTTACCTGTTTGTCTTCTTTGCGGTGGTGTCGATAGGGATGTTCCTCTTCCGAAGGAATTACCGCAGGCGCTTCGAGAAGCGCAACGACCCGAATCAAAAATAAGGCGCGCAAGGCATATGGCCATAATCCTGATTACCCTGCTGTTTTCGGCCTTTTTCTCCGGAATGGAGATCGCCTACGTATCGGCGAACCGCATCCATATCGAGATCGAAAAGAAACAGGGAGGCCCCCTGGGGATGGTGCTTTCGCGGCTTACGGCCAAGCCCTCCAAATTCATCACCACCATGCTCATCGGCAACAATGTGGCCCTGGTGGTCTACGCTTACTACATGGGAGAATACCTCGTGGCGTGGTTCCAGGGCATGCTGCCTGCCGAATCGGCCGTCCTGCAGGTGCTGCTCACCGATTTCTCCCTGGTTTCCCAAACGGTTATTTCCACAATAATTATTCTGCTCACGGCGGAATTCCTCCCCAAGGTGCTCTTTCAGATCTACTCCAATACCTTGCTGAAGGCCCTGGCAGTGCCGGCCTACCTGAGCTACCTCCTGTTCTGGCCCCTGACAGAAGGCGTCATGCGCATTTCCGACATCATCCTGAAAGTATTTTTCAAGAGCTCGGGCGACCAGGTTCAGCTCTACTTCACCAAACTGGAGCTGGGCGACTACATCACCGAACAGATGGAGACCGTCGAAAAGGAAGACGAGGTAGATTCTGAAATCCAAATCTTCCAGAACGCTTTGGAATTTTCGGAGGTGAAGGCGCGCGACGTAATGGTGCCCCGCACGGAAATCACGGCGGTGGAACTGCACGAGACCCCCAGGAACCTGACCCGGCTCTTCGCCGAAACGGGGTATTCCAAAATACTGGTCTATAAGGATACGATCGACAACATTATCGGCTATGTGCATTCGTACGAATTGTTCAGGCGTCCCAAAACCATCAAAAGCATTCTGCTGCCGGTGGAATTTGTGCCGGAGACCATGCTCATCCACGGTATCCTGAATGTGCTTACCAAAAAAAGGAAGAGCATGGCGGTGGTGCTCGACGAGTACGGGGGCACCTCGGGCATCCTCACCGTCGAAGACATCATCGAGGAGCTTTTCGGGGAAATCGAGGACGAACACGACATTATAGACCTGTACGAGGAGCAGCTAAGCGATACCAGTTTTAAGTTATCGGCCCGCCTGGAGGTAGATTACCTGAATGAACGCTACAAGCTGGAGCTGCCGGAAAGCGACGAATACGGAACCCTGGGCGGGATGATCCTGAGCGAGACAGAGGAAATCCCCAAACAGGACACCGAAATCCGTCTGGGGCGCTTCCTGTTCCGCATCCTGGAAGTATCCAGCACCAAAATAGACCTGGTTACCCTGGAGGTCCTGGATTCCGATTGATAAAGTCGGGCAAACCCCTTGTATTTCCCTTTTATTATTGGGCAGAAAATGGTATTTTCGCCCACTGATTTAAAGAACCTTAAGCATGGCGATTTTAGAGAAGATTCGCAAGCGTACCACCGTACTGATCCTGATTATCGGTATGGCGCTCTTTGCATTCGTGATTTCCGACATATTTACCCGCAGTGGATTCCAGGGCGGAAAGGCCGGCTCTGCCATTGGCGAGATAAACGGGGAACCGGTTTCCATAGATGAATTCCGGCTCCGGATGGAGGCCATGGAAAATAGTCTGGGCGGGCAGTTGACCTCCACCCAGGTAGTGAACACCGTCTGGGACCAGACCCTGCGCACCGCCCTGCTGAACCAGCAGTTTGAAAAACTGGGCATCGAGATCGGGCAGGACCAGATCATGGAGCTTATCAAGAGCAACCCGAACTTTACCCAGAACCCTCAGTTCCAGGATGCCGACGGGAATTTTGACGAAGATGCTTTCCGCAACTTCATCACCGAGCTGCGCGTGAACCAACCCCAACAGTACCAGCTCTGGCTGCAGAGCGAGATTGCCCTGATCCAGACCGCCAAGGAGGACACCTATTTCAACCTGATCCGGGCCGGGGTCAGCGGCACGCTGGAGGAAGGGAAACGGGATTACCACCTGACCAACGACAAGGTGGATATCCGCTTTGTGCGGGTTCCCTTTACCTCCATCGCCGACAGTACTATCGCTGTGAGCAAGGAGGAAATTGCCGCATATATCAAGGAACACCCCGAACAATACAAGCAGGAACCAGCCCGCGATATCCGCTACGTATATTTTGAGGAGAAAGCCTCCAAGGCCGACGAGGATGCCATCCAGGCCGATATGCTCGGCCTGTTGGACGACCGGCAGGAGTACAGGGAAGACCAGGACACTACCCTCACCATCCTCGGTTTTAGGCATACCGACGATATGGAGGCCTTCCTGGACCGCCATTCAGACACCAAATACGATACCGTCTACCACAGCAGGAACGAGCTTTCCCCCCAGTACGCCGACACGCTGATGACCCTGCCGATTGGCGAGGTATACGGCCCCTACCGCGACGGGATTTATTTTAAGATTTCCCGCAAAATGGCGAGCAAGCCGAACGGCTCGGTAAAAGCCAGCCATATTTTGGTGGCCTATCAGGGCGCCCTGCGGGCCAACCCGGCTGTTACCCGGACCCAGGAAGAGGCCCGGGAACGCGCCGAAGAACTGCTGGTCGAGGCCCGCAAGGATGCGACCCGATTTGCCCAGCTGGCCCGTGACAATTCTGACGGTCCTTCGGCGCCGGCAGGAGGCGACCTGGGCTATTTCCAGGAGGGTATCATGACCGGCAAATTCAACGATTTTGCCTTCCAGAACCCGATTGGGACCATCGGGCTGGTAGAAACGGAATTCGGATTCCACATCGTAAAGATTGACGACAAACAGGATGTGGTGCAGGTGGCAACCCTGGCCCGTGCCATCGAGCCGTCCGAAGAAACTATAAACGCCCTTTTCACAGAAGCCACCAGTCTGGAAATGGCCGTGGTAGCCAGTCCGCAGACCTTCGGGGGCATATCGGAAGAAAAAGGATACGAGGTGCGCCCGGTAAATAAGCTCAAGGCCATGGACGAAAACCTCCCCGGCCTGGGTGCGCAGCGCCGCATTGTACAATGGGCGTTCAACCCCGACACCGAGGTGGCCGATATCCGCCGCTTCGACCTGAGCAACGGCTATGCGATCGTGCAGCTTACGGCTCTGTACCGCGAAGGCACCCGAGATGTGGAAGACGCCTCTGTGCAGGTGCTCCCCATTTTGCGCAAAAAGCGGAAGGCCGAAATGATCAAGGCCGCCATCGCAGGCAGGAGCCTCGACGATATGGCCCGTGAAAGCAACCAGGTCGTTTCCACTGCCTCGTCCCTGGACGCCAAGTCGCCCACCATCCCGGGAGCCGGACGCGAGCCCCTGGTAGTGGGGGTCGCCGTTGCCATGGACCAGGGCCAGGTATCCGGGCCTCTTGTAGGGGAAACCGGCGTATTCAAAGTGGAAGTGGTGCGCAAGGAAGTCGCCCCTGAGCTCGACAGCTACAGATCGTATGCTAATGCGGTTACCGGTGCCCTGGGCCCGCGTATCAATACGGCGGTGATCGATGCGCTCAAGGCAAATGCCGATATCGAGGACAACCGGGCCCTCTATTACTAGCCCGTCCCAGAAAAACCCATTTAGGCCCCCCGCCCCGGCGGGGGGCTTTTTTTATACTATGAGGTCCCGGTAGGCCAGGCGGGTGGGGTAGCCTTTTTCCAGGAAATAGGCAGGCGTGTCGGCCTCTGCCGCGGCCAGGATAAAATCTCCGCCCCAGGCCCCCAGGCTTTTCAGGCTGCCAGGGAAATCAGGAAACAGACGCTCCTTAACAGGGGGCAGACCGAGCAGGCCTGAGATAAGTTCTTCGTGCCGGTCCATGGCTGCCCGGAATGCCGGCAGGTTGGGAGCGGCCACCATCTGGCTTCCCAAATCCGAGATTTCGTCCAGCAGGGCCTGCGCGACCGGGCGCCGACCCCGGTAGCGGTCTATCCCCTCCCGGCTGTCCTGCTTCACATTCAGGTAAACGAACCATAGCGAACCGGCAAAGGGCGGGTCAAAGGGCGCGCGCTCAGCCACGGGCGCGCCCGTGGCTGAGCGCTGGTAGTAGATGGGGTGCTCGCTGCGGGCGCAGGCCAGGTCGTACCCGCTGCCTCCCAGGGTACGGTCGAGCAGCGCATACGGGTCTGTTCCGGACCAGGCCGCCAGGTTGGCGAGCAGGGTAGAGGAGGAGCCAAGGCCCCATTGACGGGGGAATTCCAAACGGGTAATCACCCGGTGCCCGAGGCATTTTTGAAGAAAGGCCGGCTGCAGGCCCACAGCTGTCTGCAGGATGCGAAGCAGTCGCTCCTGCGGGTCGTCCGGGAAAGGGCCAGGGGGCGGTGCCTGTTGCAGTTCTTTGGGTTCAAAGTTCGCCTTCAGCCAGCAGCTGCCGTCTGCTTCCAGGCTGGTCCAGCTCAGGCTTTGGCCATGGCCTGGTGACACCTCCAGCCACTGCCCGAGGCGGGTGGGGAGGGCCAGTGCCCTGGCGCCGTCCAGCACGGCGTATTCGCCTGACAGCAAAAGTTTTCCGTGGCTGTAA
>DATIPV010000021.1:0-5302 GCA_035471525.1 Robiginitalea sp. | reverse complement strand
GGCGCATGGGCCAATCTTTGGCTGTCCTTGATTTTTATCATATTTTAAGTAGGAAAAGAAATGAACCTTTGCTCGCAGAGGGGGAAACTGCTACCCCTGAATGCATTAGACAATCCTAATACGCTGATACATGACTTCATTAGACCTCACCCAATACGGCATCCGGGTTACCGACATTCACAGAAACACGGCAGTACCCGTGCTTTATGAAATTGGCCTGCGCAAAGAGGCCGGAACTGCGATTTCGGATACCGGCGCCTTATTGGTCTATTCCGGCGACAAGACCGGGCGCAGCCCTAAAGACAAGCGCATTGTGCGGAATCCGGAATCTGAGGGAAACATAGATTGGGGGGCCATCAACATTGGCCTGGACGAACATACCTATCAGGTCAACCACGAGCGCGCCATCGACTACCTCAATATCTGCGACCGCCTTTTCGTCGTGGATGCCTTTGCCGGGTGGGATCCGAATTACCGGCTCAAGGTGCGCATCATCTGTACGCGCGCCTACCATGCCCTTTTCATGCAAAACATGCTCATTATGCCTTCAGAGGCAGAGCTGGCCGATTTCGGCGAGCCCGATTACGTGATCTTCAATGCAGGCGGATTCCCGGCTAACCTCTATACCTCCGAGATGACTTCCAAGACCTCCATCGACGTGCATCTCGAACGGAAGGAAGTGGTCATTCTGGGCACCCAGTACGCGGGCGAGATGAAGAAAGGCATTTTCTCCATCATGAACTACCTGATGCCGCTGGAAGGGGTCCTTCCCATGCACTGTTCGGCCAACGTCGGAAAATCGGGAGACGTAAGCATCCTCTTCGGCCTGTCGGGCACCGGCAAGACGACCCTGAGCGCCGACCCCAAGCGCAAGCTCATCGGCGACGACGAACACTGCTGGACCGAGGAGGGCACCTTCAACATAGAGGGGGGGTGCTATGCCAAAGCCATCAACCTCTCGGCCGAGAACGAACCGGATATCTTTAACGCCATCCGCTTCGGCACCGTTTTGGAAAACGTGGTGTACGACAAACAAACGCGGCAGGTAGATTATACAGACACCTCGATTACCGAGAACACCCGCGCCTCCTACCCCATTTCGTTTATCGACAACGTGCAGCTGCCCTGCATGGCCGGGCATCCCAAAAACATCATCTTCCTGACGGCAGACGCCTTTGGCGTTTTACCCCCGGTGAGCAAGCTAACTCCCGAACAGGCCAGTTACCACTTTATTTCGGGCTATACGGCCAAGGTGGCGGGCACCGAAATGGGCGTTACCGAGCCCCAGGCCACATTCAGCGCCTGTTTCGGGGCGGCTTTTATGATGTGGCACCCGAACAAGTATGCCGAGTTGCTGGCCGAGAAAATCAAAAAGCACGACGTAACGGCCTGGCTCGTTAATACGGGTTGGACCGGAGGCGCCTACGGAGTGGGCTCGCGCATCAAATTGAAATACACCCGGGCCATGATCGATGCCATACATGGGGGCGATTTTGACCAGGTAAACTTTGCGGTGGATGAGGCGTTTGGCTTCCAGATACCGGAGGCCTGTCCGGGCGTACCCCCGGCCCTGCTGGTCCCCAGGAATACGTGGGACGACAAGAAGGCCTACGACGCCACCAAGGCGAAGCTCATTGCCCTGTTCAATCAAAACTTCAAGAAATACGCGGCCGGGGTAAACACCGATATTATTGCCGCCGGACCCAAAGACGGATAGGCCCTTTCTACTCGGGTTCTTTGTGCAGCTCGGCCCGGTCTGCAAACCGGGTGATGCTGACATGCGGCTGCCCGTAGAGGTAGGTGCGCGACCCGCCGGAAGCATCGAGCCGGAATTCAGAATCAGCGCGGAGCCGGCCCACGGCCGAAGCCTCCAGCTGCGCCTGCAGCCGGGTGGCTATCAGGCCCTCGGCCCTCAGGTTGGCGTAGTCTGCGAGTTTTACCGTTGCCGCTGCGCTCACGCCTTCGAGAACCAGGGAGGCATGCCCGTTTAGTTCCAGGTTCATCCCCTGATTGGCCGTGTAAAGGTTGGCATCCACCTGGTCGCCCAATTCGATGTGAAGCGAATCTGCCTCGGCGTTCAGGTCGGCCCGGCTGTTGCCCTCCATCTTTAGGTTCAGCAGGGAGGCCCGCAACCGCAATTGCAGGCTGGCCGCCTGCGTGGCACCAACCGACAGGAGGTCGCCGACGAGGACCTCTTCCGAGATGAGCGACCCGGCATCGGCCTGTACCGAGGCCAGTTCCCGGTAAAGTATCGTAATGGAGAGTTTTTTGCTGCCCGTTATGTTGTAAAAAGAAGCGACGGTCAGGGTGCCGTCGGCCACGTCAAAACGAAGCACGTCTACCAGGTTTTCGTCCACTTCCAGCCGATAGCCCTCAGAGTCGCCCCGCTGCAGGTGTACTTCCAGGTCATCGGCAAGGCGCAGGTGGGTAAAGGGCGGCAGGCTTTGGGAAACTTCAGTCACCTGCCGGTTTCCCTTGATCCGCGGCTTGCGCTGCCCCTGAGCTATAGGGCCCGAAAGCAGCAGGGCGGTGAGCAACAGCATGCCGCTCGGTATCAGACGCTTCATATGGTTCCGGTTTTGGTTTCCTAAAGATATTACAATTCCGCCGAACGTTACCCCAACAAAAAACCCGTCAGATGACGGGCTTTTAGGGCGTTGGCTGTTAATGCTGCAGCTCCTCTTCGTTGGGCTGCAGGGGTACGGTCTGTGGCACGAAATCCTGGCCGGGGATAATGTACTCCCCGTCTTCATGCGTCTTGCTGTAATCGTAAGACCAGCGGTAAACCTCGGGGATTTCGCCGGGCCAGTTGCCGTGCATGTGCTCCTGCGGGGCCGTCCATTCCAGGGTGGTGGCACTCCAGGGGTTTTGCGGGCCTCTTACCCCGTAGAAGATGCTGCGGATAAAGTTGTAGAGGAAGATAAGCTGGGCAGCAGCGGTGATGATCGCGAAAACGGTCATCAGCACCTGCACGTCTACCAGCTCGTCAAACATGGGGAAGGCCGTATTCTGGTAGTACCGGCGCGGCACCCCAGCCATCCCTATAAAGTGCATGGGGAAGAATACCCCGTAGGAACCTACGGCAGTGATCCAGAAATGCACAAAGCCCAGGTTCTTGCTCATCATACGTCCCTGGAACATTTTGGGGAACCAGTGGTACACCCCGGCGAACAGCCCGTACAGGGCCGAAATGCCCATTACCAGGTGGAAGTGGGCCACCACGAAATAGGTGTCGTGGATGTTGATGTCGAGGGTGCTGTCGCCCAGGATAATGCCCGTAAGGCCACCGGTGATGAATGTAGACACCATGCCTATGGAAAACAACATGCCCGGGTTGAGTTGCAGGTTGCCCTTCCAGAGGGTGGTAATCCAGTTAAAAGCCTTTACTGCAGAGGGAATGGCAATAAGCAGGGTGGTAAAGGTAAATACCGAGCCCAGGAACGGGTTCATGCCCGAAACGAACATGTGGTGCCCCCAAACGATGGTAGACAGAAAGGCGATGGCCAGGATGGAAGCGATCATGGCGCGGTACCCGAATATGGGCTTGCGGGCATTAACCGACATAACCTCTGAAACGATACCCATGGCGGGGAGGATAACGATATAAACCTCCGGGTGGCCGAGGAACCAGAAAAGGTGCTCGTACAGTACGGGAGAACCTCCCTGATAGTGCAGCACTTCGCCCTGAATAAAGATATCCGAAAGGAAGAAAGAGGTGCCGAAGCTGCGGTCCATCAGCAGCAACAGGGCCGCGGAAAGCAGCACCGGAAAAGAAATCACCCCGATTATGGCGGTCACCAAAAATGCCCAGATGGTCAGCGGCAGGCGGGTCATCGTCATGCCCTTGGTGCGCAGGTTGAGCACGGTTACGATGTAGTTGAGCGAGCCGAGCAGGGAAGAAGCGATGAAAATGGCCATGGAGACCAGCCAGAGGGTCATCCCCATTCCCGAACCGGCCTGCGCCATAGGCAGTGCGCTCAGGGGCGGATAGATGGTCCATCCGGCAGCGGCGGGGCCAGCTTCCACAAAGAGGGAAATGGTCATAATCACGCTCGAGATAAAGAACATCCAGTACGAGAGCATATTCAGGAAGCCCGATGCCATGTCGCGTGCCCCGATCTGCAGCGGAATCAGCAGGTTGCTGAAGGTGCCGCTGAGCCCGGCCGTCAGCACAAAGAACACCATAATGGTCCCGTGGATGGTTACCAGGGCCAGGTACATGTCGGCGTCCATAACCCCCTCGGGGGCCCATTTGCCGAGCAAAGCCTCAAAAATGGGGAACGACTCCCCGGGCCAGGCCAGCTGCATCCTGAACATCAGCGACATGGCAATACCGATCATCCCCATGATAAGGCCCGTGATCAGGTATTGCTTGGAGATCATCTTGTGATCCTGGCTGAATATGTATTTGGTGACAAAGGTTTCTTTGTGGTGATGGCCGTGATCGTGGGCGTGATCGTGGGCGATATCATGTGCGTGTGCTGACATATTCCTGTTGTTTAAAGCTCCTTGTATGGTGTTTGTTTACTCGGCACCGGCCGACATCATTTGCCCGAAGGTCTGCTGGGTAGCCAGCCAGCTCCGGTATTCATCTTCCGTTTCCACAATGATTTTCATCTGCATATTGTAGTGCGATTTGCCGCAAATTTTATTGCAGAGCAGCAGGTAGTCGAATTCCCAGGGGTCCGAGTTGGGCTCGCCGGCAGCGGCGCGCTCGGCCCGCATCGCATTGGTGCGCTCTACCTTGGCAACGATATCGGGGTTCTGCCGCATTTCGGCCGTGGTAACCGTCGGGGTGAATGAGAATTCGGTGATCATGCCGGGCACGCAGTTCATCTGAGCCCGGAAATGGGGCATGTACGCAGAGTGCAGCACATCCTGCGACCGCATCTTGAAATTGACCTTCCGGCCTACCGGCAGGTGCAGTTCCTTCACGATAATATCGTCGCCGGCATTCGGGTCGGATTCATCCAGGCCGAGCACATTGGCCCGGTTAATGTCGATCATCCGGACGTTGGCATCCCCCAGCACATTGTCGGCCCCGCCGTAGCGGGCCGTCCAGTTGAACTGCTGGGCGTAGAGCTCCACCACCAGCGGATCGTCCTCGTCATTGATGTCCATAATGTTGGTCCAGGTATACAGGCCCCAGAGGATAAGGCCGGCCAGTACTATTACCGGGATAATGGTCCAGATAAACTCCAGGCGGTCGTTATCGGCGAAGAACAGGGCCTTTCTGCCTTCTTTCCCGCGGTATTTGAAAGCGAAGTAGTGCAACAGGGCCTGGGTGAGGGTCTGCACCACG
>DATIPV010000020.1:0-10813 GCA_035471525.1 Robiginitalea sp. | reverse complement strand
CTTTACGGCCAACCAGTTTACAGATACCTTTATGACCGAGGTGCGGCCTGCCGAAACCCTGCTCGACGCATCGGAATTCAGCTGGAGGCTGGGCATTGGCCTGGCCCTGGCCGTAATAACCTCCTTCGTCATTTTCGGGGGCCTGGCCAAAATCGCCAGGGTGGCCTCGGCCATCGTGCCCTTTATGGTGCTCCTCTACCTGCTGGCGGTAATCGTGGTGATGGCCACCAATTCAGAACTGATCTGGCCTTCGCTAAAGATGATACTGGTTGAGGCCTGGAACCTCGATACGGCCGTGACGGGGGGCTTCTGGGGCCTGGTGATCATCGGCATCAGGCGAGCTATGTTCTCGAACGAGGCGGGCCTGGGCAGCGCCCCCATGTACCACGGGCAGTCGCGCAACGAGGTGCCGGTCAAGGAAGGGCTGGTGGCCATGCTCGGCCCCTTTATCGACACCATTTTGGTGTGCTCCTTCACTGCCGTGGTGATTATCCTGAGCGGGGCCTACCTGGAAGACGGCAGCGGTATCGTGATGACCCTCAGTGCCTTCCAGAAAACCTTGTTCGGCTGGGGCGACGAATTGCTCATGCTGATCGTCACGGCCTTCGCCCTCTCGACCCTCTTCACCTATTCATACTACGGGGTCAAAAGCCTTTCGTTCCTAACCTCGGCCCGCATCGGGAAATGGTATAACGTATTTTTTGTGGTGATGATCGTCTTTGCGGCCATTGCCTCCCTGGAACTGGTAAAGAACCTGATAGACCTTTCCTATGCGCTGATGGTGATCCCGAACATGATCGCCGTGCTCTGGCTGGCCCCGAAGGTCAATGCCTCGGCAAAGGAATACTTTAAAAAGCTACGCGATGCCCGTCCATAAATCCGGTTTTGTAAATATCATTGGCAACCCCAATGTCGGAAAGTCTACGCTGATGAATGCGCTGGTGGGGGAGCGGCTCTCCATTATCACGTCCAAAGCGCAGACCACCCGGCACCGGATCCTCGGCATTGTGAGCGGGGACGATTTCCAGGTGGTGCTCTCCGATACCCCGGGCATCATTCAACCGGCCTATGCCCTGCAGGAATCCATGATGGATTTTGTGCGCACCGCCCTGGACGACGCCGACATCTTGCTCTACATGGTAGAGATAGGGGAGCGCGGCCTGAAAGACGCCGCTTTCATGGAGAAAATCAGGCAGAGCCAGATTCCGGTGCTGCTGCTGCTCAACAAGATCGACACCAGCGACCAGGCCAGGCTGGAGGCCGAGGTGGCTTTCTGGAAAGAGGCTTTGCCCAATGCCGAAATCTTTCCGCTTTCGGCCCTCGAGAATTTCGGGGTGCAGGAGGTTTTCACCCGCATCCTCGAACTGCTGCCCGAAGGCCCGGCCTACTTCCCGAAAGACCAGTTAACCGACAAGCCCGAACGCTTTTTTGTGGCCGAGATCATCCGCGAGAAGATTTTGAAGCATTACAAAAAGGAAATCCCGTATTCGGTGGAGGTCGAGACCGAAAGTTTTGAGGAGAGTGATGAGCTTATCCGCATCGGCTCGGTTATCATGGTAGAGCGCGATTCCCAGAAAGGCATCCTGATCGGCCACAAGGGCAGTGCCCTGAAACGGGTGGGGTCAGAGGCGCGCAAAGACCTGGAAGCCTTTTTCGACAAAAAGGTCTACCTGGAGCTCTACGTCAAAGTGAACAAAGACTGGCGGAGCAATTCCCGGCAGCTGCGGCGTTTCGGGTATACCTCCAACTAACTACCCGCCCACCACGCCTAGGAAAAAGGTGTGAAGCTCGTACATCTGCGGCCGGCCCTTGGCCCGTCCGGCCCGGCCGATGGCATAGAGCGCGAACCAAAGCACCACCATGCTTCCCATAGCAGCCAGCAGGGTACCGTAGGGCCTTCCCAGGGAAGCGCTGCTGTAGGCCCATATCCCGAAGATCACAAAAAAAGTGGCCACCCCGAAGTGCAGGAACATGAAAAAGGTCCAGAGGGTGGGGTTTGGCCCGAACAGGCCGTGCACCCGGCACGCCGAGGGACTTTCTTCCAAAACCTCCAGTTGGAGCTGAGGCGACCAGAAATGGCTTTTCGAGGGGTCGAAGCGGATGAAAACATGGTCGTCCACGCGTTTGACCTGGAAGGGCGACCTTCCCGCATCTTCGAGCCGGCCCAGCACCTCCGGGGCAGGTACCGACAGCTCGAGCTGGAATCGGGGCCGCAAGACTATATCATTGGGCAGAGACATAATGGGCAGGCGTATTATTTCCTGAAAAGATACGATTTTGGCAATTATGGGCAATTCCAATTTCGAGCCGGGGCAACGTTGCAGCCTGCATCGATTCCGAATCGGGTTTTGCCATGCACAGGGTGCTTCCGAAAAGCCCTAAATAACGCCCGGCGTTTCATATCTCTTGTATTCGCACTACCTTTGTGGGCTCAAAACCAGGTATGTCGGGAATCGTCGCCATTGTCGGAAGGCCCAACGTGGGCAAATCCACCTTCTTCAACCGCATGATACAGCGGCGCGAAGCCATTGTCGATGCCACAAGCGGGGTTACCCGCGACCGGCATTACGGGAAAAGCGACTGGAACGGGAAGGAATTCTCCCTGATCGATACCGGCGGCTACGTAATCGGCAGCGACGATGTTTTTGAGAAAGAGATAGACCGGCAGGTAGAACTGGCCATCGAGGAGGCCTACGCCATCCTTTTTATGGTCGATGCCGAAGATGGCGTCACCGGGATGGACGAGGAGGTGGCTGCCCTGCTCCGCAAGGTCGAGAAACCCGTTTTCCTGGTGGTGAACAAGGTAGACAACGCTGCCCGACTGGAAGGCGCCGTCGAATTTTACGCCCTCGGGCTGGGGGAGTACTATCCGGTTTCCAGCATCAATGGCAGCGGTACGGGCGAACTGCTCGACGCCGTGGTGGAGGTGCTGCCCGAACGTCCGTCGGTGGAAGACAACCTGCCCCGGTTTGCCGTAGTGGGCCGCCCGAATGCCGGCAAGTCTTCCTTTATCAATGCGCTGATCGGGGAAGACCGCTATATCGTTACCGATATAGCCGGCACCACCCGCGACAGCATCGATACCCGCTACAACCGCTTCGGGTTTGAATTCTTCCTGGTCGATACGGCCGGCATCCGGCGCAAGGCCAAGGTAAAGGAAGACCTCGAATTTTACTCCGTCATGCGGTCTGTGCGCACCATCGAGCACGCCGATGTGTGCCTGATATTGCTCGATGCCACGCGCGGTTTCGACGGGCAGGTGCAGAACATTTTCTGGCTGGCCCAGCGCAACAACAAGGGCATTGTAATTTTGGTGAACAAATGGGACCTGGTCGAAAAGGACACGGCCTCGGTCAAGGCCTATACCAAAGAGATCAGGGAGGCCATAGCGCCCTTTACAGACGTCCCCATCGTCTTTATCTCGGCCCTGAACAAGCAGCGCATCTACAAGGCCATCGAGAAGGCCGTGGAAGTGTACCAGAACCGGTCGCGCCGCATTCCGACCCGGAAGCTGAACGAGGTAATGCTGCCCATTATCGAGAAGAATCCGCCTCCGGCCCTCAAGGGGAAATACGTCAAGATCAAATACTGTACCCAGCTGCCCACGCCCTACCCGCAGTTCGCCTTCTTCTGTAACCTGCCGCAGTACGTGAAGGACCCCTACAAGCGTTTTATAGAGAACAAGCTGCGCGAGCACTTCGAGTTTACGGGGGTGCCCATTACGATCTTTATGCGGAAGAAGTAGGCGCCTGCCTACCAGCCGCCCGAGGCCCCGCCTCCGCCAAATCCACCCCCGCCGAAGCCGCCGGAGAAACCGCCGCCTCCGAATCCGCCCCCGAAGCCCCCGCCCCGGGAACCCGAACGGCCCATGTTGCTCAGGACGATCACGTCCCAGATGTCGAGCCCGCGCTTGCGCCGCCCGCCCCGGCCGCCCTTGTTCTTGCGGGAAGCCAGAAGGATGATGATGATCAGAAAGATGATGAAGGGCAATATCGCCCCAAAGGGAAATTTACCCGGGCCGCTACCTCCGCCCGAGCCCTGGAACTGCCCGGTGAGCACCTGGAAGATGGCATCGGTACCCTTGTCGAGCCCGGCGTAGTAGTCCCCCTTCTTGAATTCGGGGATGATCACCAATTCGATGATGCGCTTCGACAGGGCGTCGGTGAGGAACTCTTCCACCCCGTAGCCCGTGTTGATGCCGATACGACGGTCGTCGCGGGCCAGCAGCACCAGTATGCCGTTGTCTTCGCGCTCCTGGCCAATCCCCCACTTATGGCCCCACTGGGCCCCCAGGTACTGGATGTCTTCGCCCTCGGTAGAGGCGATAACGACCACTACGATCTGGGTGGAGGTGCTGTCGGAATACCGGATCAGTTTCTGCTCGAGCTGCCGGGCCTGGGCCGGTTCCAGCAGGCCGATGTAGTCGTACAGGCTGGTCTGCTCGGCAAGGGCGGGCTTTTCCGGGATCTGGAACTGAGCACGCACCAGGCCTGCTGCCAGCAGCAGGGTAAGGCAGGCGATCCTAGTTTTTGGAAATCGCATCGCTCAGTTCGTTTTGGTCGTCGGGCCGCCAGGGGAAATGGGCTTTCAGCTGTTGGCCTGCCGAGATCACCCCGGCAATGATACCTTCTTTAAAGGCCCCCTTTCGGAAGTGGCCCTGGATGAGGTCGCGGGTAGTATTCCAGAAATCGGGCGCCACCACCCGGTCGATGCCGCGGTCGCCCAGAATCACAAAATGGCGGTCATGCACGGCCACGTAAAGCAGCACCCCGTTGCGCTGGCGGGTATTGTCCATCTTCAGGAGGCAGAACACTTCCTGGGCCCGCCGGTAGGGGTCGCCCCGGTCTTCGGTTTCGAGGTGCACCCTGATCTCTCCAGAGGTGTCCTTTTCCGCCTCCCGGATGGCTTCCACGATTTCCGCTTCGGCTTTGGGGTTCAGAAAGGATTCCACTTCAGACATGGCCTACTGGAATTCGAAATTCACTTCCGGGGCCTGTTCCGACCCGGGGGCCGCTTCGTAGCGCGGCATCTCATCGAAGCCAAACCATCCGGCCAGCAGCGAATTCGGGAACTTTTTGATGTGGATGTCGTAGGTGTTAACCCCTTCGTTAAAGCGGTCGCGTGCCACGTTGATGCGGTTCTCGGTGCCTTCGAGCTGGCTCTGCAGCTCCAGGAAATTCTGGTTGGCCTTCAGGTCGGGGTAGCGCTCCACGGTAACCAACAGGCGCGAAAGGGCAGACGACAGGCCGGTCTGGGCTTCCTGAAAAGCAGCCAGTTGGTCGGCGCTCAGGTTGTTGGCGTCAATGGTCGTGGAGGTGGCCTTGGCCCGGGCCTCGATCACATCGGTGAGGGTCCCGCGCTCAAAGTCGGCAGCCCCCTGAACGGTTTTTACCAGGTTGCCGATCAGGTCGTTGCGGCGCTGATAGGAACTTTCCACATTCGACCAGGCCGTTCTGGCATTGGCCTGGTATTCTACGGCCGTGTTGTTGAAGCCAACGGCCCAGCGATACAGGCCAAATGCGATCACCACGACTACAATCAAGGGAATGAGCCATTTTTTCATAGGATCTCGATTTAAGGATTAGCAGCTAACTTATAGGTAACCATTAGCCGGTATTCGTTACATCAGAGCTGGTCCTTTATTTTGATCAGCTCGGCCTTTACCCGCTCCAGTTTGCGGATGATCTCGTATTTGGTCAGGGTCTTGTGCCGGTTTTCCTTCAGGTGGGTTTTGGCCCCGTCCAGCGTGAAGCCGCGTTCCTTGACCAGGTGGTAGATGAGTTCCAGGTTCTTGATGTCCTGGGGGGTGAACTTCCGGTTTCCCTTCGCGTTCTTCTTCGGCTGCAGCACATCGAACTCCTTCTCCCAGAAACGGATCAGGGAGGTGTTCACGTCAAAGGCCCTGGCTACTTCGCCAATACCGTAATACCGTTTTTCGGGAAGTTCTACGTGCATCAGTCAAGCGATTGGTTCTCCTGGTTGGCAATTTTGAGCATGTTCTCAAATTCCTCGGCCGTTAAACTGCCGTAATAGAAATTGATCGGGTTGATGCGATCTCCGTCTTTCCAGACCTCGTAATGCAGGTGGGGCGCCTCGGAGCGCCCGGTGCTGCCCACAAAACCGATCAGGTCTCCGCGCTTTACATGTTGCCCGCGCTTTACGTTGTAACTGCTCAGGTGGCTGTACAGGCTCATATAGCCGTAGCCGTGTTCGATGCGGATGTGTTTGCCGTAGCCCGAGGCATTGTTGTCGGCCCGGGTTACTTCCCCGTCCCCGGAAGCGAATACCGGTGTGCCCCGCAGGGCCGTGAAATCCATGCCCCAGTGCATCTTGCGGGCCTTCGTGAAGGGATCGGAGCGCCAGCCGTAGCCCGAGGCCATACGGGTCAGGTCCTGATTGCGAATGGGCTGGATGGCCGGGATGGCTGCCAGCAGCCGTTCCTTTTCGGCCGCCAGTTTGGTGATCTCGTCCAGTGAACGCGATTGGATAACGAGCTGCTTCTGGATAATCTCCATGCGTTTGGTGGTCGCGATAATCATCTCCGAATTGTTGAAGCCTTCCAGGTCCTGGTAGCGGTTAACGCCGCCGAAACCGGCCCGGCGCTGTTCCTCCGGAATGGGGTTGGCCTCGAAATAGAGGCGGTAGATGTTGTTGTCGCGGTCCTCGATGTTGGCCAGCACCTGCTCGATCTGCATCATCTTGCGGTTGAGCAGCTCGTACTGCAACTCGTAGTTGTTCACTTCGCGCTGCAGGGCGAGCTCGCGGGGGGTGTTGAACAGGTTGGTGTTGAGCAGCACAACCAGCCCCAGGAAACCGAAAAGGGCAGAGGCCAGCAGGAAAAGCAGGATGTTCCGGTATTTCTTGGACTTTTTGGGTTCAATTTTCCGGTAGGATAAGGTGTCGGGATCGTAGTAGTACTTAACCTTAGTCATGTATGGATTTTATCCTATTTTTGTGCCATTCTGCGGTTGCTGATTAGCAAATATAAAAATTGTTGACGCAAAATCCGAGAATTTAAATAAGCCCTTGTTTTGATATGACTTCCAGGGAGATAAGAAGCCAGTTTTTGACCTTTTTCAAAGAGCGGGAACACCGGATCGTCCCCTCGGCACCCCTGGTGATGAAAGACGACCCCACCCTGCTGTTCACCAATGCGGGGATGAACCAGTTCAAGGAGTATTTCCTGGGCGTGAGCCGTCCCCAGTACAGGCGCGTGGCCGATACACAGAAATGCCTGCGGGTGAGCGGCAAGCACAACGACCTGGAAGAGGTGGGCCGCGACACGTACCACCACACCTTTTTTGAAATGCTGGGCAACTGGAGCTTCGGGGATTATTTCAAGAAGGAGGCCATCGGCTGGGCCTGGGAATTCCTGACAGAGGTCTGCGGCATCGACAAAGACCGGCTCTATGTGACTATTTTTGAAGGCAGCAGCGACGCAGACGCCCTGGAGCGCGACCAGGAGGCCTATGCCCTTTGGAAATCTATCCTTCCTGAAGAGCGGATTTTGCTGGGGTCCAAAAAAGACAACTTTTGGGAGATGGGCGACCAGGGCCCCTGCGGCCCCTGCTCGGAGATCCATGTCGATATCCGCAGCGACGCCGAGCGCCGCAAAACGCCCGGCGACCAGCTGGTGAACCGCGACCACCCGCAGGTGGTGGAGATATGGAACCTGGTATTCATACAGTACAACCGCAAGGCCGACGGGCGCCTGGAAGGCCTGCCCGAGAAGCACATCGACACCGGCATGGGCTTTGAGCGCCTCTGCATGGTGGTGCAGGGGGTACAGTCGAACTACGACACCGACCTGTTTACCCCCCTGATCCGCGAGATTGAAAAAATTACCCGGTCCAACTACGGCAGCTCCGACGATGCCGATGTGGCCATCCGGGTCATATCCGACCACATCAGGGCAGTCTCCTTCGCCATTGCCGACGGGCAGCTGCCCGGCAACAGCGGGGCGGGTTATGTAATCCGGCGCATCCTGCGCCGGGCCATCCGGTACGGCTTTACCTTTCTGGGCGCCAAGGAACCCTTTATGTTCCGCCTGGTGAAGCCGCTCGGCGCGATCATGGGCGAGGCCTTCCCGGAGCTGAAGGAGCAACGGCAGCTGATCGAGAATGTGGTGCGGGAAGAGGAACAGTCGTTCCTGAAAACCCTGGACCAGGGCCTGGCCCTGCTGGAGAACATCCTGAAGCGAACCAAGGGGCGTACCGTCGATGGCGAAAAGGCGTTTGAGCTGTACGACACCTTCGGCTTCCCGATCGACCTCACCTCCCTCATATTGCGCGAAAGGGGCTTCGAGCTCGACGAGGCGGGTTTCCAAAAAGCCATGCAGGCCCAGAAAAACCGGTCAAAGGCCGCCTCCGAATCGGCCGTGGAAGACTGGGTGGCCCTTAAACCCGGAAAAAAAGCGGGATTTGTGGGCTACGACGAGCTGGAGGCGGAGGTTCAGCTGACTAAATTCCGCAGGGTGGAGTCGAAAAAGGAAGGCGTGCGCTACCAGCTGGTCTTCGACCAAACGCCTTTTTATGCCGAAGGCGGGGGACAGGTGGGCGACAAGGGCTACCTGGAGGCCGGCAACGGGGATATAACCCACATCCTCGACACCCGCAGGGAGAACAACGAAATACTGCATATCACCGAATCGCTGCCCAGGGACCCAAAAGCCAGCTTCCGGGCCGTGGTAGACCGCAAAGAACGCCAGCGAACGGCCTGCAACCATTCGGCCACCCACCTGCTGCACCAGGCCCTTCGCCAGGTACTCGGGGAACATGTAGAGCAAAAGGGGTCGGCCGTCCATGCCAAAAACCTCCGTTTCGACTTTTCCCATTTTGCCAAAATGAGCGAGGCCGAGCTGCGGGAGGTGGAAGATTTTGTGAATACCCGCATCGGGGAGAAACTGCCACTGCAGGAAAACCGGGGCATCCCCATGAAGGAAGCCCTGGCCCAGGGGGCCATGGCCCTGTTCGGCGAAAAATACGGCGATACGGTTCGCACCATCCGATTCGGGGAATCCATCGAGCTCTGCGGCGGGACCCACGTGGCCAACACGGCCGACATCTGGCATTTCAAGATCCTGAGCGAGGGCGCCATCGCCGCCGGCATTCGCCGGATTGAGGCCATCACCTCCGATGCGGTGCGCGAATATTTTGAAACCCAGCAGCAGACCCTGGAAACCGTGCGCGGGCTCCTGAAAAACCCCGCCGATCCGGTGCAGGCCATCAGCAGCCTGCAACAGGAGAATGCCGAGCTCAAAAAGGAACTGGAGGCCCTTGTCCGGCAAAAAGCTGCCGGGCTCAAGGACGCGCTGAAAAAGGAAATTCTCACGCTCGATGGGGTCCGATTCCTGGCCCGGCAGGTCGACCTCGATGCCGGCGCCATGAAAGACCTGGCATTCCAGCTGGGGGGCGAAACAGACGACCTGTTTTTGCTGCTGGCTTCCGAGCACGACGGCAAGGCCCTGCTAACCTGTTATATTTCAAAGGAGTTGGCAACCTCCCGCAACCTGCATGCGGGGACCATCGTCAGGGAACTCGGCAGGCACATACAGGGAGGAGGCGGAGGGCAGCCGTTCTTCGCCACGGCCGGGGGCAAGGACCCGGCCGGCATTTCCGAGGCCCTGGCGGCTTCCAGGGCCATTGTGGAGGGCTCTTCCCGATAAAAACTCATCCCATGAAGTGGAGCACCCCCGTATCCATCCCGCCCGGCCCGGAACCCCTGGACTACGGCGGAGCCGTGCTGCTGCTGGGCTCCTGCTTCGCTGCCCACATGGGGGAAAAGCTGCGGTATTTCCAGTTCGACGCCCTTACCAACCCCTTCGGGGTAATCTACCACCCGGCTCCGCTGCTGCAGCTGCTCCGTCGGGCCACCGAAAACCGGCCCTACGCCCCTGAAGAGCTGTTGGAGCAACAGGGGCTCTGGCGCAGCATGGAGGCCCATTCCAGCCTCGGGCGCCCGGAGCGCGACCAGGCGGTTGCGGCCCTGAATGCAGCCCTGGGCAAACTGAAGGAACAGGTAAGCCGGGCCACGCACGTGGTGCTTACCCTGGGTTCGTCCTGGGGGTACAGGCATCTCGATACGGGCCAGCTCGTGGCGAATTGCCACACCCTGCCGGCGGCGCATTTCCGGAAAGAACTGGCCGAGCCTGCCCAGCTCGATGCCTGGTTGCAGGAAATGGCAGCGCTCGTGCATGCCGCAAGGCCCTCGGCCCGGGTCATCCTCAGCGTTTCGCCCGTGAGACACGTGCGCGACGGGCTGGTGGAAAGCCAGCGCAGCAAGGCGCTTTTGCTGGGTGCGGTTCACGGCCTGGTGGAGCAGGGCCTGGCAGCTTACTTCCCGGCCTATGAAATCGTGCTGGACGAGCTCAGGGATTACCGGTTTTTTGAACGCGACCTGGTGCACCCCAACGCCGTGGCCGTCGATTATGTCTGGGAGCGCTTCGCCGAAACCTGGATCGCAGCATCGGCCCGCCCGGTAATGGCCGAGGTCGACGGCATCCGCAAAGCCCTGGCGCACCGCCCCCTGCACCCAGAGTCTGAGGCTCATCAGGCATTTAAAACCGTCCTGCGGGACCGGATTTTGCAGCTGCAGGAGGAATACCCCTATATGTCTTTCTGACCAACGATAATTTTGTCGCCGAGCTCTTCCTGCCCTGGCCTGAGCGAAGCCCTTGCGCAACTCCTTTTTGGCCCAGGGTGAAACATTTTAGGCCTTTTTTCGTCTAGTATGGCAAATCAAAACTCCATGCCTACCTATTTTCGAAAAAGCGCAATGGCGCTTTTTGCATTTATTATAGCCCTGCAGGCCTGTG
>DATIPV010000019.1:0-6633 GCA_035471525.1 Robiginitalea sp. | reverse complement strand
GGCCTGATCATCTGCGAATGGCAACTGACGCAGCCTTCCCGGATATACAGGTCGCGGCCCTCCAGTTCGAGGGGCGTATAGGGTTTTACGCTGCTAATGGTGGGAATATTGGATTTGACCAGCAGGGTGGGGATAATCTGGACAATTCCGCCGATAAGGATGGCTACCGTGGCCAGCACGGCAAACCGCACCGGAAGGCGCTCCAGCCAGGTGTGGTACTTTTCGCCAGCCTGCCGCCGCGAGGAAACGCGCGACAGGGCAGGGGCCTCGGCCAGTTCGTCTTCCACCTGGCTTCCCGAACGGATGGTGACCGCGATGTTGTAGAGCATTACCAGCATCCCGATCAGGTACAGGGTGCCGCCGATGGCCCGCATCCAGTACATGGGAATAATCTCGTGGACGGTTTCCAGGAAGTTGCCGTATACCAGGGTGCCGTCTGGGTTGAATTCTTTCCACATCAGCGCCTGGGTAAAGCCCGAAACGTACATCGGCAGGGCGTACAGCACAATCCCCAGGGTGCCGATCCAGAAGTGGAAGTTGGCCAGGGGGGTGGAATACAGGCGGGTTTTGAACATTCTGGGCACCAGCCAGTAGATCATGCCAAAGGTCATGAATCCGTTCCAGGCCAGGGCCCCCACATGTACGTGGGCAATAATCCAGTCACTGAAGTGGGCGATGGCGTTGATGTTCTTGAGCGACAGCATGGGGCCTTCGAAAGTGGCCATCCCGTATCCGGTAATGGCCACTACCAGAAACTTGAGCACCGGGTTGGTGCGAACCTTGTCCCAGGCACCCCGCAGGGTGAGCAGCCCGTTGATCATCCCGCCCCAGGAGGGAGCGATCAGCATTACGGAAAAAGTTACCCCCAGGTTCTGGGCCCAGTCGGGGAGCGCTGAATACAGCAGGTGGTGCGGCCCGGCCCAGATGTAGATGAATATGAGGGACCAGAAGTGCACTATGGACAGGCGGTAGGAATAGATGGGACGGTTGGCGGCCTTGGGCACGAAATAGTACATCAGGCCCAGGAAGGGAGTGGTCAGGAAAAAGGCCACGGCGTTGTGCCCGTACCACCACTGCACCAGGGCGTCCTGCACCCCGGCGTAGACGGAGTAGCTCTTCAGGGCGCTTACCGGCAGCTCCAGGCTGTTAAAGATGTGCAGCACCGCCACGGTTATAAAGGTGGCCAGGTAGAACCAGATGGCCACGTAAAAGTGGCGCTGGCGTCGGCGGAGCATGGTCCCTATTAGGTTCCATCCGAACACTACCCATACGGCCGCGATGGCCAGGTCGATGGGCCATTCCAGTTCAGCGTATTCCTTGGATGTGGTGTAGCCCAGCGGCAGGGTAACGGCGGCTGCCACAATGATCAGCTGCCAGCCCCAGAAGTTGATACTGCTGAGGGCGTCGCTGAACATGCGCGCCTTTAGCAGGCGCTGGGTGGAGTAATATACCCCCGCAAAAAGGGCATTCCCGATAAAGGCGAAGATCACTGCATTGGTGTGAAGCGGGCGCAGCCGCCCGAAACTCAGCCAGGAGATGCCGTCGGTCAGGTTCGGGAACAGGAACATAAAGGCCAGTAGCAGCCCCACCAGCATACCGACCACGCCCCAAAGCATGGTCGCGTACAGGAACTTCTGGACGATCTTGTTGTCGTAACGAAATTGCTGAACTTCCATAAAAACGTATTTATATTTAGTTGGATTGTTTAGGATGGTCGTGAGAAGGCTCCTCGGCGGTTTCTTTCACGAGCTCGTCGTCGAAGAGCATGCGTACCGATGGCGTATAGGAATCGTCGAATTGCCCTTTCCGTACCGAAAGGATAAAAAAGACAAAGAAAAGCAGGGCTACAGACACGCTGATAGCCAGCAACATATAGATTACGCTCATACCCACGTAAAATTTGGCTGTAAAACTAGCCGGACAGGCATGCTCAAAATATGACAATTATCAGTGTTCACCTAGGAATCTCTTTGGTTTCTGTTCCTGCATCGCGCCCAATCCAATTGGTGGCGAGCGTGGTAAAGGCCACAATGCTGACGGAGCTCAGGGGCATCAGAATGGCCGCGATTACAGGCTCCAATTGCCCGGTTATGGCAAAATACAAACCCACCAGGTTGTAGATCAGGGAGAGCCCGAAGCTCAGCCGGATAACCCCCATGGCCTTGCGGGCCATGGCCAGGAAGCGGTCGAGCCCTGCGAATTGCCGGCTGTCGAGAATGGCATCGCAGGCCGGGGTAAACAGGTTCGACTCTTCCGATACCGCAATGCCCACATCGCTCTGGGCCAGGGCGCCGGCGTCGTTCAGCCCGTCGCCCACCATAATGACCTTCAGGCCCTGTTGTTGCAGCTCGCGCACGAACAACAGCTTTTCTTTTGGTTTTTGGTTGAAATACAGGGGGGTTAGGGGGGGCAGCAGCTCCCCCAGGGCCTCTTTTTCAACTTCGTTGTCCCCCGAGAGGACGGCCAGCGAATAGCGTTCCGACAGGCGTTTGAAAAGGGCGCCGGACCCGTCCCGGTAGCTGTTTCGGATGGTAAAGCACCCTTTGTAATCGTCGTTGGAGCTCACGTGCACCTCCGTGCCCGTTTGAGGCAGGGATTTGGAAGCCCTGACGAAATCGCTCGAACCCACCTTGATGTGGTGGCCGCCTGCCCGGCCTTCCAGACCCTGGCCCAGATGTTCTTCAAAGGCTTCCAGCGGCATAATGTTATAAGGGGCCAACTGCCGGTAAAGCGCCTGGCTAAGCGGATGCCCCGAGGCCCTGACGACATTCTTGAGCACAGCCGCTTCCGATTCGCTGAGTTCGATTCCGGTATAGCGGATGCTGTTTTTCTGGGCCGTGCTGATGGTGCCCGTCTTGTCGAAGATCATGGTTTCCGCCTGGGCCATGCGTTCCAGCGATTCCGTGTCCTTGACGTAGAACCCCTTCCTGCCAAATATCCGCAGCATATTGCCCAGGGTAAAGGGGGCGGCCAGGGCTATGGCACAGGGGCAGGCGATGATCAGTACGGCCGTCAGGACATTCAGGGCCTTCGAGGGGTCTATAAACAGCCATGCGAAAGCGGCCACGGCTGCAATGGTCAGAATGGCGAGGGTAAAACGCTTCCCGATACGGTCGGTGAGGTTCCGGAAAGAGGATTTTGGGGCTTTGGAAAAGGCCGAATCACTCCAGAGTTCGGTGAGGTAGCTCTGCGATACCGGCTTCAGCACCTCGACCTCGATAACGCCCTGCAGCTGTTTCCCCCCGGCGTAGATAAGGTCGCCCGGCTGTTTGTGCACGGGCCGGGCCTCCCCGGTTACGAAGCTGTAGTCGATTTCGGCCTGCCCTGCAAGCAGCAAGGAGTCGGCCGGGATCAGGGAATGGTTCCTTATAAGCAGTCGGTCGCCCTTTTCCACCTGGTACACCGGCACGTTTTCCTCGCCACCCCCGGCTTTCAGTCGGGTAACGGCGATGGGGAAATACGATTTGTAATCGCGCTCGAATGAAAGATGGGAATAGGTGCGCTGCTGGAAGTATTTGCCGAGCAGCAGGAAAAAGACCAGTCCCGACAGACTGTCGAAGAAACCGCTGCCCCAGTCGAGGGCAATTTCCACCGTACTGCGCAGGAAGAGCACCAGTATGCCCAGGGCGATGGGGACGTCGATATTCAAAATGCCGGCGCGCAGGCCTTTATAGGCCGCTTTCAGGTAGCCCGAACCGGAATAGAAGACAACGGGCACCGAAAAGCTGAACATGAGCCAACGGAAGAGCCCTTTGTATTGTTCGAGCCAGAATTCTCCGGTTTCAAAGTACTCGGGGAAAGACAGGAACATGATGTTGCCGAACGCAAAGCCGGCCACCCCGATCTGGTAAATGAGCGTACGGTCTTTTTTGGCCTCTTTCCCGCTGTACTGCTCCAGCGTAATTGAGGGCTCGTAGCCGATCGCGCTCAGCAGCTGCACCAGTTCCTTCAGGCCGAGGCTTTCAGAATCGTAGTGTACCCGCGCCTCCCGTTTCGGAAAATCTACCTGGCTGCTGATAACACCGGGGTGCAGCTTGTGCAGGTTTTCCAGCACCCAGATGCACGAACTGCAATGGATATGGGGAATGGAGAAGTTGATGACATGATGCGACCCGTCCTGGAAGTCCAGCAGGCGCCCGGCGATATCGGGGTCGTCCAGGAAATCGTATTTGCCCTCTTCCCATTGCGGGGACCGGCCGGCACCTTCCTCGAGCTCGTAGTAGTAATCCAGCTTATGGTCGCGGAAAATCTGGTAGACTGTCTTACAGCCCGAGCAGCAGAACGCTTTCCCGTCGAAGGCAAGGGATTCAGACCCGCAGGGGTCTCCGCAATGAAAGCATGGGGCTTGGTCCATGGTAAGGTTGTCCTTTTTAAAGGTAGGGGTTTCAAAAAAAATCACCAAAGGTCCGGCGGATTGCCCCCTTAAAATATGACGATTGTCAACTTTTGAATGTTTTAAAAAATAGCTACATTTACAAGCGGTATCCTTTTAGCACCGAACCCTACCTATGGAACACCGCTGTGAGAATTGTATCGTCCGGAAGTTCAATGCCTTGCGTGCCATGAGCAAGGACGAATTAAAGGCTGTTGCAGACAGCAAGGTGTCCAGAAAAATCAAGAAAGGCGAAACCATTTTTGACGAAGGCGAGAAGTTGGGCGGGGTCTACTGCGTGCGCGACGGGGTATCCAAACTCTCCAAATTAAGCGCCAACGGCAAGGACCAGATTGTAAAGCTCGCCTCCAAGGGCGAGGTACTGGGCCAGCGTTCGGTAGTGGCGGAAGAATATTCCAACTTGAGCGCCACCGCGGTGAACGATATGGAAGTCTGCTTTGTGCCCAAGGAGGCCATCATCAACACCCTGCATAGGAATCCCGATTTCACCTACGAGGTGCTGCGCCACATGGCCCACGACCTGCGCGAGGCCGACGACGTAATTGTAAACATGTCCCAGAAGACGGTCAAGCAGCGTATTGCGGAAGCTTTGCTCTACATGAAAAACCGCTTCGGCGAGGATACCGAGGGCTTTCTCACCCTGGTGCTTTCCCGGGAGGATATTGCCAATGTGGTGGGAACGGCCACCGAATCCTGTATCCGGATCCTCTCGGACTTTCGCAAGGAAGGGCTCATCCGCACCTCTGGCAAAAGGATGGCCATTGCCGACGACCGCAAGCTGCAGGACCTGGTAGATGGTTTCTGACCGTTGAGCCCCCTATTTTTTTCATTACCTGACACATATCATTCTTTTACACGACCGGCCGGTTCTATTTTTACCGTAATTAGAACCGCTGTGCCATGGAAAGAATACTCATTCCGACGGATTTTTCCAGAGCTGCTGGAAATGCGACCGAATATGCACTGTCGTTATTCAATGGCTGCCAGTGTACGTTTCAATTCCTCAATACCTATACGCCAGATTTCATCAACAGCCGGGTTATGGCCGTAACCCCGATAACCGGGCTCGAAGAGGATCACATGCAGCGCCACTCCGAAGAAGGGTTGGCCTATCTGGTCGAGCGCCTGGAACGGGAATACCCCGGTTCCGGAAACACATACGAAACCTATTCCTCTTTCAGTCTGTTGCCAGAAGAGATACGGGAGCGGGTAAACATGGGCCAGACCGACCTGATCGTTTCCGGCACTACCGGAGCCAGCGGTCTCAAGGAGGTGTTCCTGGGCAGCAACACGGTGCGTATCCTAAGAGCTGCGGACCAATGTCCGGTATTGGTGGTCCCTGAGGAATCCGGGTTTATAAAACCTGAAAAAGTGGGCTTTGCCACCGATTTCTCACGGCCCTTCACGGGCAGACAGCTGGAGCAGATTCATTTTTTTGCGACCCGCTTCCACTCCGAGCTGGAGATTGTCCACATTGGAACGGAAGATGCGCTGAACAGCCTGCAGCGATTCCACAAAAAGGAATTGTTCCTGGAGCTGGATCCGCTGAAGCCAAAGATGGTGTGGCTGTCGGCCGAAGCCAGTAAGGCAGGGGCCCTCCAGCGGTTCATCGCAGAATCGGGCATTGACCTGCTGATTTTGGTCAGGAACGAACACAGCCCGGTAGAGGAATTGCTGCGCGAACCCGTGGTCAAGCGCATGGCGTTCCATATCCAGGTTCCCATGCTGGTTCTCCCCCAGGCAACCCTGTAGCCAGCGGGCAATCACGCTCCCAAAACGGGCAATATTCGCAGAAATCTTCCGCATATACGCGGGCCATCCCGGGAATGGGTAAACTCGTTACCTGCCTTAGTCGGGCCGCTTCAGGAATTCGGCCCGGGCATGGGCTTGTAGGCTTCCCCCAGATCGAACGGATTAAACCGGTTCCTGGCAAACAGGTACCAGACCGTTGCCGAGATGGCGGGTTTTTGGTCGGCGTGCGGCCAGAGCAGTTCCCTCCCGAAATTACTCCCCTGGTTCGCGGCATAGGGCAGGGCTTTCAGGCCCGGGTGCTGCGGACTCGGGATGGCAGCTTGCTCCAGGGACCGGAGCAGGTGGCGGTATGAGGCTTCCTGCCCGGCAACCTGCAGGGCCAGGGCCATCTGCGCACTTCCTTCCAGCCAGACGACATCGCGGTCGCTGTCAAAGCAATACCCCTGAATGGTTTCCCAGGTCAGGCTTTGGAGCTGAACATTGAAATA
>DATIPV010000018.1:0-2856 GCA_035471525.1 Robiginitalea sp. | reverse complement strand
AAGATCCGATGGCCTTTATTTTTTTCCCCACAGCAATTCGATTACCTGCGGGAAATAGATCGCCTC
Organism: Robiginitalea sp.; assembly: GCA_035471525.1. Taxonomy (GTDB): domain Bacteria; phylum Bacteroidota; class Bacteroidia; order Flavobacteriales; family Flavobacteriaceae; genus Robiginitalea. Next base: position 2,790 of record DATIPV010000018.1, on the reverse strand, counting down.
GTTTCCCAGGAGGCTCCCGAAATCACTGTCGTTCACATTGTACGTGACATACAGGCCCGCAGACTCGAATTCGGGATGGGCGTTGGCTGAATACGTGAATTGGGTGTCTGCCGGCAGCGGGGGCGTATAAAACAGGATCGGTTCAGACCACGGCCCGGTCAGGCGGTCGGCAAGACGGTATCCGATGGAAGCCCTGCCGTAGCCATGGGTCTGTATCTGGATATATTTCTTCCTCCCGGAGTCGTAATGCACCGAAAACTCGGTTTGGCCCGAAAAAAGGGAAGCTCCTGCCGGTTCTGCCCGCACCCCCCGGGTCCAGGAACCCTTACACCACCATTCCAGGCCTGAGAGGTCGCCCTTCAGGAGCTTCCTTTTCCGGAACCGGAGCAGGTAGGTTTCGTGCGTGTCGGGCTCTTTCACCCCAAAGGCGTAAAGATAGCCCCTGTCTTGCAGTACGGCTGAGGAACCCACCACCACGCCAAAGGATTCGGGCCCCCGGTAATAGTTGACGATCCATGCCCCGGGGCTGTCTGAAGGGTTTTCGATAACGGCTACATGCCATCCGACGGCTTCGAAACCCAATCCCTTTTCAGTGGCGGTTTCTTCCATGAGGAATACCAGGAGTTTGTTTTTCACCATAATGCCGTGGCCGGTCCAGTACCAATTCTTTCCCGGGGCTTTGAAGAAATCGTCCGGATCGCGCCCCGTGCCTCCATAGTAGAATGTCAGGTCAGCCCCCAGGTCCTCAGAATTTTGAATGGCGATGCTGTTCCGGATCATTCTCCGGGAGTTGGACCGCTTGCCGGTACTGTCCTGATCGACAAAGGTATCGCTGAAGAGCCAGAGGACCCTTCCGTGCGGAAGCGCTACGGTAGCCGCCCCGTCTGCGCCCCTCCAGAAGGGGTCTTTTTTGAAAAAGGCATTGTCGGCCTCCCGGACGGTGGTCTGGGCCTGCAGATTCGCCAGCATACCGGATAGCATCCAGAGCAGATACACGACCTTTCTCATGCCGTTCAGGATTAAGCCAAAGACCCCCGGGAGATAAGGCTCCCGGCCACTATCCACTTGGGTAGACAGGGACGTTTTTAGGGCTGGATCGGCCGGATCGAACAGCTGTAAATGTAGCGAATTTCCCCCATGACCAGTTCCAGGTCCCGGCCGGGCGCCCGGGGGTGCCCCGCGTCTCAGCCCTCATGGCCGGCAAAGGTCCTGATCAATACCAGGATTAACCCGATCAGAAACAGGGAGGTAAAAATAAGCTTGTTGTGCCGAGCCAGCCAATTGGGGAGAAAGATGTCGAAATTGTCCTTTTGGGAGTCCGAATACCGACGGGCCAGGACCGTTAGCGGGCAGAACATTTTAAAAATCAAGAGCACCAGGCCTTCCCCGATTACCAGGCCGATGCCGATCCAGGTCCAGGGGGTGATGCGGTCTGCGAGGCCGCTGTAGATCACATAGCCGATCACCCAGACGAAAATAGCCCAGATCAGGGTGTGGAGCAGTTTGAGCAGCAATAGTTTTTGAGCGGGTCGCATGGCAGAAGTTGCTAATCCGGATCCGCCTTTTCAGGACGACCTCAGGTTCCGGATCCGCTGCGTGAGCGGCGGGTGCGAATAGTGGACGAAAACGTAAGCCGGGTGGGGGGTAAGGTTGCTCAGGTGGTTGCGCGAGAGTTTTTTGAGCGAACTGATCAGCGGATCGGCTGCAAAGGTGTCGCGGGCGTAGTTGTCGGCTTCGAATTCGAACCGTCGCGAGAAGTAGTTCATCACCAGGCCTGTGAGTTCCGAGATGGGGCTGTACAGCAGGGCGAAGCAAATCAGCCCCGCGTGGAAACTGGGCTGCCCGACCCCAATGGCCAGCGACAGTTCCGGGTTGTTCACGAAAAGTGACAGTACGAAAAGCGTCAGGCCGGTCATAACCACCGAGGCCGTCAGGTTGATCACAACGTGGTTCCGCTTGTAATGCCCCACTTCATGGGCCAGAACAGCCACCACCTCCTGTTCGTCCAGATCCTTGATCAGGGTATCGTACAGGGTTACGCGCCGCTGGCTCCCGAACCCTGAAAAATAAGCATTGGCCTTGGTCGAGCGGCGGGAACCATCGATCACGAAGATCTGGCGGAGCTCAAAGCCCACCCGCCGGGCATAGTCCTGGATGCGCTCGCGCAGCGGGCCGTCTTCCAGGGGTTCCTGTCGGTTGAACAAGGGCACGATCAGCCGGCTGTAAAACAGGTTCATGAATACCGTAAAGAGGGCTACGAGGCCCCAGGCGTACACCCAGAACCCGGCTCCGGCCCATTCGTAAAAGAGCAGGATGGCCGTAAGCAGGCCGCCTCCGAGCACCAATGCCAGGAGCCATCCCTTTACTTTGTCTGCCAGGAACAGGCCGGGAGTAGATTTGTTGAATCCGAAGCGTTCCTCGATCACGAAAGTGTGGTAATAGCTGAAAGGCATCCCCAGCAGGTCGCTGCCCAGGAAAAGGATGCCGAAAAACACGAGGGCCCTCGGCAGCGGGTGCGGGCTTACGGCCCCAGCCAGGGTATCTACCCAGCCAAAGCCCCCTAAGAGGAGGAAAGCCAGGGTAAGGGCCAGCGAAAAGGTTGAGGTCAACAGCCCGAACCGGTAATTTACCTTTTTGTAGGCCTGCGATTTGGCATAGGCTTCTGGGTCGTACAGATGCCTTACCTCCTCGGGCAAAGGCGCACCGAACCGTCGCGCGTTCAGGTAATCCAGCAGGGTTTCGACCCCAAATTGTGCGATCAGGATACCCAGGATGAAATAAAGAAGGATT
>DATIPV010000017.1:0-11077 GCA_035471525.1 Robiginitalea sp. | reverse complement strand
TAAACAATTCCCTGGTGTGCTGGGGCCTGGAAGCCTATGGCAGCCCCGAACAAAAAGACAAATACCTGAGCAGGCTGGCGACCGGTGAGATTATCGGGGCCTTCTGCCTGTCTGAACCCGAAGCCGGAAGCGACGCCACCTCCCAGAAGACCACGGCCCTGGACAAAGGCGACCACTATGTGCTCAACGGCACCAAAAACTGGATTACCAACGGGGGCAGCGCCTCGGTGTACCTGATAATTGCCCAGACCCATCCCGAGCTCGGGCACAAGGGCATCAATGCCCTGATCGTGGAAAAAGGCATGCCCGGCTTCGAGATCGGGCCCAAGGAGCAGAAGATGGGCATCCGCGGGAGCGACACCCATTCCCTGATCTTCAACGACGTAAAGGTGCCGAAGGAAAACCGGATCGGCCCCGATGGATTCGGATTCAGGTTCGCCATGAAAACACTGGCCGGCGGGCGCATCGGCATCGCCGCCCAGGCCCTCGGAATTGCGGCCGGGGCCTATGAACTCGCCCTGAGGTACGCCACCCAGCGCAAGGCTTTCGGCACTGAGATTGCGAACCACCAGGCCATTGCCTTCAAACTGGCCGACATGCACACCCAGATTGAGGCCGCCCGCCTGATGGTTTATAAAGCGGCCGCAGACAAAGACCAGGGGGCCGACTACGACCTCTCTGGGGCCATGGCCAAGCTCTATGCCTCCCAGGTGGCCATGGACACGACCATTGAAGCCGTGCAGATACACGGTGGAAACGGCTATGTAAAGGAGTACCATGTGGAACGGCTGATGCGCGATGCGAAAATCACGCAGATTTACGAAGGCACTTCCGAGATTCAGAAGCTGGTAATTTCACGCAGCATCCTGAAAAACTGAGGCCGCAGTTAGCTCCTTTTTGGCACGCCCCCTCTTTTTCCGTGGCAGAACTTCTCTTTTAGACCATCATTTCGGGGCGGGTATCCGCTTCGTGGCGGGCTTCCCGTTCCGCAGCTAGTGTTTTCCGGTTTCAGACCCCTCCGGGTTTCCAAAATGAAACGGGCAGCAGGCCCCGATTTCGGTATCCGCAAAATGTATACCCTCTTATTTCCAAATTCAAAATATTTTAAGGTTTTATTACAAACGTTGAATTTATTCTCGGATATCACATTTTTCGCTGAATTTATGACATCATTTATGCTATTTTTGAAAGGATTACGCAATTTGTGCCCGGCCTTTAAGCCGGGGTGAAACCTGCCCCTGCCGGCAAGGCAGCCCAAAGCCCCGAAAAGCAGCAATTATGAAAAAACAAGGATTATACCTGCCCGAATTTGAACACGACAATTGCGGGGCCGGGTTTATCTGCAGCCTCAAAGGCAAAAAGTCGAATGATATCATTCACAAGGCCCTGGAAATCCTCGACAAGCTCGAGCACCGCGGTGCCGTAAGCGCCGATGGCAAAACCGGGGACGGGGCCGGGATACTAATCGATATCCCGCACGAATTCTTCAGGGAGGTGTGCCCCTTTGAACTGCCCGAACCCGGTTCGTACGCAGTGGGCAACGTCTTTCTGCCCCAGCGGGAAAACCAGCGCGACTACTGCGTGCGTTTGTTTGGCGACAACCTTAAACTCCAGGGCCTGCGGCTGCTCGGCTGGCGCGACACGCCGGTAAACCGGCGCGTGCCGGGCCGCATTGCTGCCGAGACCGAACCTTTTGTGAAACAGGTTTTTGTCGGAAAGGCCGACCCGGCTCAGGACGCCTTTGAATTCGAGCGCAAGCTCTTCGTGGCCCGCAAGGTCACCGAACACGCCCTGCTGGGTTCCGGGCTGTCGGAGCGGGGGTATTTTTACCTGCCGAGCCTTTCGACCCGCATCATTATCTTCAAAGGGCTGCTGATGCCCAACGACATCAAGCTGTATTACAAGGACCTGATGGACCCACGGGTGGTAACCCGCCTGGCCCTGGTCCACCAGCGGTTCTCTACCAATACCTTTCCCACCTGGGACCTGGCCCAACCCTTCCGCTACATGTGCCACAACGGGGAAATAAACACCCTTCGGGGCAATGTGTCGCGCATGAAGTCGCGGGAAGAGCTTTTGAAAAGCGACTGGTTCGGGGAGGAAATCCGGGAGATCCTGCCCATCGTGCTTCCCGGCAAATCCGATTCGGCCACCATGGATATGATCGTCGAACTCCTGCTGATGACCGGGCGTTCCCTGCCGGAAGTCATGATGATGCTGGTGCCGGAGGCCTGGGAAAAGAATACCGAGATGTCCGATGCCAAAAAGGCCTTCTACGAGTACAACTCCTGCCTGATGGAACCCTGGGATGGCCCGGCGTCGATCCCCTTCACGGATGGGAACTACATCGGGGCGGTGCTCGACCGCAACGGCCTGAGGCCTTCCCGCTATTCGGTGACCAAAGACGGCTACGTGGTTATGTCGTCCGAAACCGGCGTGCTCGACCTCGACCCGGAAAACATTTCCCTGCACGGACGCCTGGAACCCGGCCGGATGTTCCTGGTCAATATGGAGGAAGGCCGCATCGTGAACGACGCCGAAATCAAGGAGGCCATCGCGGGCAAACACCCCTACCGCGAATGGCTCCAGAAAAACCTGGTGTACCTGCGCGACATACCCTATAACGACTGCCCGCTTTTTCTGGGGGAAGAAACCCTGGAGAAACGCAAGGCCGCCTACGGCTACACCCTGGAAGACATCAACACCATTATCCTTCCCATGGCCAAGTCGGCCAGGGAGCCCATCGGCTCCATGGGTTCCGATACCCCGATCGCCGTGCTTTCGGATCGCCCGCAACTGGTGTACAATTACTTCAAACAACTCTTTGCCCAGGTAACCAACCCGCCCCTGGACGGCATCCGTGAAGAACTCATCTGCGACATCAGCCTTACCCTGGGGGGCGACCACAACCTCTTCGATGTGGTGGAGGAACACTGCCGCAAGCTCAAGATCCAGAACCCGGTTATTTCCAAGGAAGACCTGGACAAAATCAAGAATTACGACAGCAACCCCAACTTCAAGGTCGTCTCCATCCCGATCCTCTACGAGGTGAGGCGCGGCCTGAACGGCCTGGAAGACGCCCTGGAAGACATCCTGCAGCAGGCCATCGCCGCCATCGACCAGGGGGCCAACATCATCATCCTTTCAGACCGGTATGTGAGCGACAAGCAGGCGCCCATTCCGGCACTACTCGCCTGTTCTTTCGTGAACAACGGTCTGCAGCGCAAACGGAAACGCTCCCGGCTCAGCATCATCGTGGAATCGGCCGAACCCCGCGAAGTACATCACTTTGCGCTGCTCTTCGGCTTCGGGGCCAGCGCCATTAACCCGTACCTGGTCAACGAGATCATAGCCGAGCAGATCGAAGCCCACGACATCCAGGATGTCAGCTTCGAGGACGCCATCGCCAATTACAACAAGGCGATCGGGAAGGGGATTTTGAAGGTTATCAACAAAATGGGCGTGTCTACCCTTAATTCGTACCGGGGCTCCCAGTTGTTTGAATGCGTCGGGCTCAACACCCAGATGGTAGAGAAATACTTCCCGAACACCCCGACCCGCATCCAGGGGATCGGGCTGTACGAGCTGGAAAAGGAAATCGCCCTGCGCCACCACAATGCCTTCGGGCGAAAAGAAGTGGCTGCCAGCCTCGAACTCGAGATCGGCGGGGAATACCGCTGGAGGCGCGACGGGGAAAAGCATATGTTCAACCCGCTCACCATTGCCAAGCTGCAGAAGGCCGTCCGCCAGAACGAACCGCAGACGTACCGGGAATACGCCGAACTGGTAAACGAGCAGTCGCGCCACCTGATGACCATCAGGGGCCTGTTCGATTTCGCCAACTACGACCCCATTCCGATCGAGGAGGTGGAACCCTGGACCGAAATCGTAAAGCGCTTTAAAACCGGGGCCATGTCGTACGGCTCCATCAGCAAGGAGGCCCACGAAAACCTGGCCGTCGCCATGAACCGCATCGGCGGGAAGAGCAATTCGGGCGAAGGGGGGGAAGATGCCGAGCGCTTTTACCGGAGCCAGACGGGCGACTGGAAGAACAGCGCCATCAAGCAGGTGGCTTCGGGCCGTTTCGGGGTAACCTCCAACTACCTGACCAATGCCCAGGAGATTCAGATCAAGATGGCCCAGGGCGCCAAGCCGGGCGAGGGCGGGCAACTGCCCGGCCCCAAGGTGAACCCGGCCATTGCCAAAACCCGGAACTCCACGCCTTATGTGGGGCTTATCTCCCCGCCCCCGCACCACGACATCTATTCGATCGAAGACCTCTCGCAGCTGATCTACGACCTGAAAGCGGCCAACCGGGAAGCCCGCATCAACGTGAAGCTGGTCTCGGAAGTAGGCGTGGGCACCGTAGCTGCGGGGGTTTCCAAGGCCAAGGCCGATGTAATACTGATCTCGGGCCACGACGGGGGCACGGGTGCTTCCCCCCTTACCTCCCTGAAACACGCAGGGCTCCCCTGGGAGCTCGGAATTTCCGAGGCCCAGCAAACCCTGGTAATGAACGACCTGCGCAACCGCGTTATACTGGAATGCGACGGCCAGCTCAAAACCGGGCGAGACGTAGCGATCGCCTGCCTGCTCGGGGCAGAGGAATTCGGTTTTGCCACAGCCCCCCTGGTGGCCTCGGGCTGCATCATGATGCGCGTCTGCCACCTGAATACCTGCCCGGTGGGCATCGCCACCCAGAACCCGGAATTGCGGAAAAAGTTCCAGGGCAAGCCAGAGCACGTGGTCAATTACATGTATTTCGTAGCCGAGGAGCTGCGGGAGATCATGGCCAAACTGGGTTTCCGCACCCTGAATGAAATGGTGGGCCAGGTCCAGAAACTGGACCGGCGCAAAGCCATAGACCACTACAAGGCAAGAGGCATAGACCTGAGCCCCATCCTGCACCAGGTACCCGTTCCCAAGGGCACGAAGTTCTACAACACCACGCCTCAAAAGCACACGGTTGACCAGTCCCTCGAATTCGAGATCATCGAAAAAGCACACCCGGCCCTGTTCCGGAAAGAAAGAACGAGTTTGGACTTCCCGATCCGCAATACAAACCGCGCCATCGGGGCCATTATCAGCAATGAGATCTCAAAGATCTACGGGGCCGAAGGCCTGCCCGAAAATACCCTGCGCCTGAACTTCACCGGTTCGGCGGGGCAAAGCTTCGGGGCTTTTGCCACGAAAGGCCTCACCATGGCGGTAAACGGCAACACGAACGACTACCTGGGGACAGGCCTCTCGGGCGCACGGCTGATCATCAAAGTGCCCGGCGGCACTACCTTCAGGCCGGAAGAAAACATCATTGCCGGCAACGTATGCCTCTATGGGGCCACTTCCGGGGAGGCGTATATCAACGGCAAGGCCGGGGAGCGCTTCTGCGTAAGGAATTCGGGAGCCAAAGCAGTGGTGGAAGGCATTGGCGACCACGGATGCGAATACATGACGGGCGGCGTGGCCGTAATTTTAGGCAGTGTGGGACGCAATTTCGGGGCCGGGATGAGCGGCGGCATCGCCTATGTGCTGGACCGTAGCAACACCTTTGCCCAGAAATGCAACCGGGAAACCCTGAACCTGCTCCCGGTGGAGGAAGACCAGGACGTTGCCGAACTGAAGGCGCTGATCGAAAACCACTACAATGCCACCTTCAGCCCGCTGGCCCAGGAGATCCTGGAACGATGGGATGAATACCTCCCCAAATTCATCAAGGTATTCCCCGAAGAATACAGACAGGCCCTGATCCGCCTGGAGAACGAACAGATAGAAAGCAACTGAGATGGGAAAGACCACAGGATTCATGGAATACGACCGCAAGGTGGAAGGGTACGCCCCGGTGGAAGAACGCCTGAAAAATTACCGGGAATTCACCCAGGCCCTTCCGGAGAAGGCTTTGCGCGACCAGGGTGCCCGCTGCATGGACTGCGGCATCCCCTTCTGCCACAGCGGCTGCCCGCTGGGGAACCTGATCCCCGATTTCAACGATGCCGTATACCGCGGCAAATGGGAGCAGGCCGCAGAAATACTCCACGCTACCAATAACTTCCCCGAATTTACGGGCCGGCTCTGCCCGGCACCCTGCGAGGAGGCCTGTGTACTGGGGATCAACGAAAATCCGGTGGCCATCGAAACCATCGAGAAAAACATCGTGGAAACGGCCTTCGCCAGGGGGTGGATCAAACCCCTGCCGCCCAAAAAACGGAGCGGTAAGAAAGTGGCTGTGGTGGGTTCAGGCCCAGCCGGCCTGGCTGCCGCCCAGCAGCTGAACCGTGCCGGCCATCAGGTAACCGTGTTTGAGCGGGACGAAAAGCCCGGGGGGTTGTTGCGCTTCGGCATCCCCGATTTCAAAATGGAGAAAACCGTGATCGACCGCCGGCTGGCCATCCTGGAAGAGGAAGGGATTGAGTTCCGCTGCGGGGTGCATGTCGGCAAAGACCTGCCTGCCCAAAAATTGCAGGAAGAATACGATGCGATTCTCCTCTGTGGGGGAGCCACGGTGCGCCGCCCCCTGCCCGTGCCGGGCTCCGACCTGAAGGGGGTCGTACAGGCCATGGATTTCCTGGGCCAGAACAACCGCAGGGTTTCCGGACTGCCTTTTGAAGGCCAACCCCTCTCGGCCGAGGGCAAGCACGTGATCGTAATCGGGGGGGGAGACACCGGTTCTGACTGCATCGGCACCTCGCTCAGGCAGGGAGCCGCTTCCGTTGCCAATTTTGAGATCCTGGGCAAACCCCCTGTGGGCCGCCCCGAAAACCAACCCTGGCCGTTCTGGCCCATGCGGTTGCGCACCAGCTCCTCGCACAAGGAGGGAGCGGAGCGTTTTTTCAGCATCTCGACCAAAGAATTCAGGGGCGATTCCAAGGGCAATCTCAAAAGCCTGGTAACCGTTGTGGTGGCCTGGGAAAAAGGCCCGGATGGCCGCACGGCCCTCAAGGAAATTGCGGGCACCGAAAAGGAATGGCCCTGCCAGCTGGCCCTGCTGGCCCTGGGTTTTACGGGCAGCGAACGGTCTGTGGCCGACCAGCTGGGCGTGGAATCAGACCCCCGTTCAAATATAAAAGCCTCACCTGCCAATTATAAGACCAACGTGCCGGGCGTCTTTGCCGCCGGTGACCAGCGCCGGGGCCAGTCCCTGATCGTCTGGGCCATCTCGGAAGGCAGGCAGGCAGCACACCATGTGGATGCCTATTTGACGGGAAGCTCGGAGCTTCCGCTGAAAGGGGAGGGAGACCTTCCCAGGGTATGAGAATTAGCTATAGGTTTCTGATGAAATGCCGCGGTGTTCCGCGGCATTTGTTTTTACCTGTTTTGGGGTATGCCATCATTTTTTTCTAACTTAAGCTGCGTCAGCAACTTAAAATCACTACCAACATGAAATCAACCCGTACCCGGATCGGGCTTCTAGCCCTGGCAATACCTGCCCTGCTGGTAATTGGCTGTAAATCGGACGCCAAAAAAGCAGAAGAAACAGCCCCAATGGAACCGGAAGCCCTTCCCGTTGTAGAAGTGGTTACCAAATCGATGGAATTTTTCGCCCCAGACACCCTGGCCTCGGGCTGGCAGACCTTTGTTTACAAGAACCAGTCTACCGAGCCTCATTTTATCCTCCTGGACAAATATCCGGAGGGCAAAAACCTCAAAGACGCCGAAAGGGAAGTTTTTCCTCCCTTTGACAACGGTATGGCCTATATCATGCAAGGCGAGAACGAGCAGGCCATGGAAGCCTTCGGGGAAATACCGGAATGGTATTCAGGAGTTACCCAAACGGGCGGGACCGGTTTGGTTTCGGAGGGTGAAACGGCCATCAGCACGGTAAACCTCGAACCAGGTTATTATGTGATGGAATGCTATGTGAAAATGCCGGATGGGAGATTCCATGCCTCCATGGGAATGGCCAAAGAGCTTATCGTGACCGCCGAAGACAGTGGGCTAAGCGCCCCTGACCCTACCTTCGGGCTGGCTATTTCCAGTGCGGAAGGGATCACTTTCAGCGGCATCCCGTCCCCGGGGAAAAATGTGTTTTCGGTACATATGGGAGACCAAACCGTTCACGAACATTTTATGGGACACGATGTAAACCTGGTGAAAATAGAAGGTGATGCCGACCTGGAAGCCCTGAACGCCTGGATGAACTGGGCGGCCCCCGACGGCCTGATGAGTTCGACCCTGCCAAAGGGCTTTACCTTCCTGGGCGGCGTCAATGATGCCCCTGCCGGAACGACGCAGTATTTCGAGGCCGTGCTTACACCCGGGCGCTATGCCTTTATTGCCGAAGTTCCCAATGCCGCCGAAAAGGGCATGTTGCAGCCTTTTGAGGTGGTGGTGGAATAGCCCTACAGGAGGAATACGGCAGAGTTTCCCCCAAGAGTGAATGGACCCTGCACACGGGGGATTTATCTTTCCCCAGGGGGCGGGAGATGCTGCTTGTGTGTTGCAGGAATGGGGGGTAACTTGTATTTGGGGGGCGGGGGATTGCCCCTTTTAGGGCTTTTAAATCGTATCCCGGCCCGACAGACTGCGCGATTGCCGTGCCATAGACCCTTAACCCCAGCACCCCAAGATACAATTCCGGGGCCAGGTCTTTACAAGGTCACTTTTTGATTTATCAGGTATAATGTATTGGACACCCTGGTAAAAAAGCTATTTTTAGGAATCAGAATACAATACCAATGCCATTGCAAACTAAATGGCAATTGGTTACCGCTACAATTAGTCAAAAAAGATAGCCGCGGTTGGCCTGGCAGGCCTGCGCGACCAACATGGCCTGTTTTATATCGATTACGGGCAGGATTACCTTCTTGGCTTAATTAAATGACTACACAATGAAAAAGATCGTTTTGCTTTTGGGAATCCTTTTTATAGGTGCGAATTCCGCTGCGCAACATCCCTTGGATTCCATTGCCTCCATTTGGCAAGACGAAACCAAACATGATACGGTACGCCTGAATGCCCTGAATGAATTTGCGTATAGAGCCGGCCCGGTCATCGGACCTGACTCCCTGATGGGTTTAGCCCAGGTTATGCTGGATTTGGCTGCCGATATAGGCTCCCAAAGATACCAGGTTGATGCCCAAATTCAACAAAGCCGCTGTTTTCTGTTTTTTGGAAAATTTCAGGAGGCCTTGCAAACCGCCTCAGAAGCTTCTGCAAGCGCTAACGAAATAAGTTATGTATACGGGGAGGCCCGTGCATTGGCTCTGATGGCGTTTGCTCACGAACAGATGGGAAATCTCGCCAAGAGCATACAATACAGGACCCAAATGTATGAGATTTTTAGCGAAGAGGATAAAGAACCTGGCAAACCCATTTATGGTGAAATCAATGCTTTTCGCTTAAAGCCGATGCTTGATAACTATCACAACGATGTCGGATTGGTCTACCAGAGAGCAGGTCTGAACGCCGAGGCGCTGGAATACTTCAATCAGGCACTCAAATCCAGTCTGCTCAATGGAAGTGCCTATCAGGTCGGATCCGTGACAAACAATATTGCCAATGTTTACGGCGCCATGGGTGAATACGACCTGGCAATCAAATACTATGAAGAAGCCCGAGACCTGTTTGAAGAAATAGGACATAAGGAATTCCTCGCGAACAGTATCGGAAATTTGGGCGACGTTTACAGCAATGTGAAGTCTTATGAAAAGGCTGAAGAGTATCTGAAGCGCCATTTGCAAATGCGCCATGAACTCGGTTACCCATTTGAAATCGCAAGGGCATTTATGTCTTTGGCCACTTTGGAGGCAAGACGACAGGAATATGAGAAGACTCTTGAATTTGCCAGATCTGCCGAAGAAATATTACGGCAACCCATCCCCAATTTTTCAACAGAGTCCCTTGAACGCGCTATATCCCAAAATAAACAGCTTCAGGGGTATGCCTATTTGGAGCTGGGCAATTACGACAAGGCCATAAAGCTATTCAGCGAAAGTTATCAGTTTGAAAAAGCGATGAATTCCCCGAAGGACAAGGCAAATATTTCCCAGTATTTATACCTGGCTTACAAGAAAGCAGGGCAGCCCCGAAATTCTTTAAAATATCATGAGGAATATACGATGCTGAAAGATAGTCTGAGCCTGGGGGATGTGAGCAAAAAGCTATTACAGGTAGATTACACCCGAAAAAAGCTCACCGACAGTCTTTTACAGGTTGAAGAAAATAACAGGTTAGAACTGGCCCATGAAAAAGAACTCCTGGAAGAAACGAATACCCGGAACATTTTTGTGGCCTCCGGACTGATTTTATTGATAGTTTCCGGTGGGCTCTGGAACCGCCTGAATTTTACCCGAAAGTCCAGAACGATCATCGAGAAGGAAAGGGACCGCTCCGACAACCTCCTGTTGAACATCCTTCCCGCGGAAGTTGCCGAAGAATTAAAGCAAAATGGGGAAGCGAAAGCGCGTGATTTTGAGATGGTTACTGTCTTATTTACCGACTTTAAAGGCTTTACGGAAGCGTCGGAAATTCTCAGCGCCAACGAATTGGTCGACGAACTCAATTACTTCTTCAAGGGCTTCGACCGCATCATGGAAAAATACGGTATCGAGAAAATAAAAACCATTGGGGATGCCTATATGGCCGTTGGAGGATTGCACGGGGCTGCCCGGGATGGGGCAGTCAAAACCACGCTGGCAGCTCTGGAAATGCAGGAATTCGTAATCGCCCGAAAAAAAGTAAAGGAATCACAGGGTTTAAAGGCATTTGACATGCGGGTTGGATTGCATTCCGGGCCCGTAGTTGCCGGGATCGTGGGGGTAAAAAAGTTTCAGTATGATATATGGGGCGATACGGTAAATACGGCTTCCCGGATGGAATCTGCGGGTCAGGTCGGCAAAGTCAATATAAGCCAGGCCACCTACGACTTTGTCTGCGAAGAAGAAGGCTTCTCTTTTAAGAAAAGGGGTAAGATCGATACCAAGGGCAAAGGAGAATTGGATATGTATTTTGTATCTATCCGGCAGGGGGCAAGCCCCCACCCCCAGGAAACAAGGTAGGCCCCGGCCCTGAACCTTCCCAGCTGAAAACCATGCGCCCCAGGGACATGCGTCCCCTTACCCCCGGTCACAAGTTACCGGCA
>DATIPV010000016.1:0-2197 GCA_035471525.1 Robiginitalea sp. | reverse complement strand
ATGTTTTCTCCCGCCAGCTCGATGTCGGCCTTGCCCATCAGCTCCTCAATGCTGTAGATGTCCTGCAGGGCGGTAAAGGCCCAATGAGGCATTCCGAGTGAAAGCCCGGCCAAACCGGTTCTGCTGATAAATGATCTTCTTTCCATATGCGGCAGTGCTACCTTCCGAAGGTATGAAAATCTGGCAAATTGAAGTGCTTTCTAATTGGACAGGTAGAAGTACCCCTGGTGCTGCTGGCGCAGTTCGTTGAAGGTGATGAGGTAAAAATAGATCCCGGGCTCCAGGCCTTTATCCCTTCTTACCGTCAGTTCCACATTGGATAGGCCATCGAAGCCGCCCGTATAATGGTCTTGCTGGAAAACGAGCTGGCCGTGGCGGTTGTAGATCTGGATAGCGTTATCGGTGTATTGTCTCGCGGCCGGGATCTCCAGGGTCTCGTTGCGCCCGTCCCCGTTTGGCGAGAGGTAGTAGTTGTCGAGTTGCACCACCTGGAAGGATTCCGTTTCGGTGCTGCCTCCAAAGGTTATTACCTCGTACCGGCTCGGCACGAAGAATTCAGAAGTCAGGGTCCCGTAGTCGCGCCCGCCTTCCACGTGGGAATTGCCCAGGTCTTCCCAGGCGCCGCTGGTGCGGTTGTAGCCCACTACGCGCAGGTCGGCCAGGAAGGGGGCCAGGCCCGGCACATTGCTCTGCTCGTCCCAGCTGAGGGTAACCCGCGAGGGGATGTCGCCGTTGATTCTCCAGAATTCTGTCTGGCTCACCCGAAGGCCGGTGGCATCCGGATCGGCTTTAATGCTCAGCCCCAGGGTGGGGGAGTCGGCCGGATCTTCAAAGAAATACGCGCAGCGCACCCGGGCGTTCAGGGCCTGCGACTCGATGCGCAGCCACCTCAGGCGAGTATCGTCGCCCACTGGGAAGGTAAATTCCTGCTTGTGTTCCATCCCGGCGTAGCCATCCACCTTGGAAACGCTGCTCTCCCCCGTGTAAAAGGAATTCAGGGTAAAGAGCGGATAACTGGTATCTTCCTTGCGCGAGGTGCGCAGGTCGCCCCGGATCAGGTTGCCGTTATTGCCGATCTGCAGGGGAATCTCCAGCCAGATGCCTTTCAGGGACGAAAATTCCACATCGTACAGATTGGGCGTTTCGGAACCGCTTACCAGCAGGGAGCCGGAATCGCTGTAGAAGCCCACCAGCCCCTGCGGGCTTTCGAAAGGGCCCAGGTTGGCAAAATCGGCATGGAAGCCGGCCCCTCCCTGCCCGTGCAGCTGCATGGCACCGTAATTGGCAATGCCTTCCTGGGCATAAATCCCCCGGGTTAGGGGGATCAGCAGCAAGGCGGCTATGAGTCCAATTCTGCGCATGTCCTGTTCAGGTTAATCCTTGACAATTTGCTGCCAGTTGGTCCCGTCGCTCTGTATCCAGTAAATACGGTTGTTCCGAAGGCGGGTGTCTGAACTGCCGTTATCGGTCAAAAAGGGTAGCGAGGTATTGTTGTCTCCCAGGCTCAGGTTTTTGAGCACATAGATCCGGCCCGGGCAGTCCGATGCCACTGGCAGGGTGATAATCAGGCCCTGGTTGTACATGATCAGGGTGAAATCAGCAGCCGTGAGGGCGGTACTGGTATTCGTGCTGCGGATAGCGGCAGCAAAAGATCCTCCCACATGCAGGGTAGAAGTCGGGATGGCCGTACCCACGCCCATCTGGCCGTTGGTAAACGCAAGGTTTTGCCCATTCATATTGTAGGTACGCGCTTCAGCGTCCTGTATCAGGTTATCGGTGGCCAGGTTCTTTTCGGGACCCATGGGGCCGGTCAGGTCGGCCGAGATAAAGCTGCTGCCATCCGTATAGGTTATGGTAAAAGTGCCGTTCCCGTTGTTCACGGTGCTCTGCACACCGACACCTGTGGGACCCTGGGGTCCGGCAGGTCCTTGCGGACCTTGCGGTCCAACATCTCCTTGTGGTCCAACAGCACCGTCAGCGCCATCGGCTCCGGCGGGACCCTGCGGCCCTTGCGGTCCAACAGCGCCATCAGCGCCATCGGCTCCGGCGGGTCCCTGGGGTCCTTGCGGTCCCTGGGGTCCAACAGCACCGTCAGCGCCATCGGCTCCGGCAGGTCCCTGCGGTCCTTGCGGACCAACATCTCCCTGCGGACCCTGGGGTCCAACATCTCCTTGCGGTCCCTGCGGTCCAACAGCAC
>DATIPV010000015.1:0-5865 GCA_035471525.1 Robiginitalea sp. | reverse complement strand
TTCAATTCGTCAGGGCTGTGCGGGTTATCAAGGTCCAGGTGTGTGAAAAAAGGGATGATGGCCAGCACTTTCTGATCCTTGCTCAGGTCGTCAAAATGGGCACTGATGTAAATGTTTTTCTGGGCCCCGGCCCAGGACCAGGTAAGCGCACAGGCCAATAGCAATAACTTCTTCATGTTTCAAGCGGGGTGCTACGGGAGTTTGGCACGGTTGCCGTCCGGGAAGCAACTCGCGGATGCCCTCAGACACGGTGCTTCAAAAATAAACAATTTTTTTCGCCCGGTCGCAAAGGCCCCTCCGGGGGGCTCACCTGCGAAAGACGGTAGCCTGGTAGCGGGTGGTGTTGCCCACGTTGTCGGTAACCACTACCTCGAGGTCGCATTGGGGGGTATCCCAGCTGCGATCGTCAAAGGTATAGGTAAGGGTCCGGTCTTTGGGTTCGTATTCCATTAAAACCCATTCCCCGTTCAGGGTGGCGCTGTACGTTGCTATGCCGCTGAGGTCGTCTGCTATCTCCAGGCTCAGATACCGGTAATGCGTGAGCCACTGCCGCGGTTTGAAATTCTTCGGGCGGATGGTCGGGGGCACCGTGTCGAGAACCAGGGTATAGCGGCCCAGGTCGCGGGTACGGATGCTGAAGGTATTGGCCCGTTTAAAGGTGTTGTAGTATTCCGGCCTGTTGCGGGCGTCGAGCCGGGCGATAAAGTGCTGATGGCGGGCCTGCTCCGGAATTTCGGAGACGTCCATGCTCAGGGTAAAATTCCTGTCCAGAGGCAGGGTAGCCTCATGCAGGAGCACCGTGTCGCCCTGAATACCCAGGTCCAGATAGGTGTTCTCGTAAAAGCTGCCGGCGGGGAAGTATACTTTTGCCTTGCCCAGTTCAAAGCCCGCGGGCTTATCGGCCCTCACGTAATAGGGGGTAGCGGCCTGCTCTCGAAGTGTCAGGGCCGGTTGCGCCTGCCCTTCCACCGGTATCCGCAGCAGGGTTTCATTCCCCGCCAGGTCGGTGAGGGATACTACCACCTGGTACGACATGCCGGGTTGAACATCAATTTTTCCGTCGTTTTTAATGGTTTTGTACAGGCTCAGCCGGTTCCCGGCGTCGCGGAAACACTTCTGGATCCGGCTCTGGTATTTGGCGTAATACGGATAGTCAATCAGGGTGTTGATAAGGCGCGTTTCCGAGAAGGAAAAACTTTCAAAATCCAGGTCGGTCATCAATTCGCCGTTTACGCTTTGGCGCACCCTGTACAGGCCGTTCTTGTTCGTGGCCATGTCTTGCCGGTCGTAGGCCTTGAGCCCAAAACCAATGATGCCCGTGGCTGTAACGGGGTCGGCGAGCAAACTGCCGTCGGCCTGACGGCTGAAGCCGATCTCGACCCGTACCTCGCTCTGGTTCACCCGGGCGTCTTCCGAAAGGGGGTAGGCATACAGCCCCTCGAGGGTCGGTTTGGTGGCATCCCGTACCGCGAGCCCGTAGAGCAAGGGGTTGGTGGGCTTTTCATCCAGGCTGTTTCGGATTTCGAAATGCAGGTGCGGCCCGGAAGATCCGCCCGTGTTGCCCGAAAAGGCGATCAGGTCTCCCTTGCGCACCGTGAGCTGGCCAAAATCTGGGAAAGACTCCACCTCGTAGGAACGGTTGCGGTATTGCAGCTCCCGTACATAGGCCTCGATCTCCGGCGCGAATTTCTGCAGGTGCCCGTATACCGAAGTGTATCCGTTGGGGTGGGCGATATAGACCACTTTCCCGTAGCCCCAGTGCCCCACTTTCACCCGGCTCACCGTCCCGTCCTGGATGGCGTATACCGGCAGCCCCTGCCGTTGCTGCGTCTTGATGTCGATGCCCGAATGGAAGTGGTTGGATCGCAGTTCGCCAAAGGTTCCTGCCAGGACCAGGGGGATGTCCAGGGGCGGGCCGAAATCAGTGTCGGGAACGGCATACTGCCCGCTCAGGGCAAAGGCGCAGAGGCAGGCCAGGTACGACAAGTGATGTCTCATAGGGTCGCGATTCCCTGCGAAATTACGGATTCGCCTTGCAATTCGGAAACAGCACCCGGCAAAGATGACATACGGGCGGGCCCGATGTCCCCGGCTGCGGGCTGCGGGGTATTTTTCAAAGGGATTAAACACAAAAAGTGTTGCCAGGTCGCCGCGGAATGTTAACTTTGTGATATAGCATAGAATGTTGCCAGGTGAGCGAATTGGTCCAAATCGTGGATTCCCTCGAAAACAAAGTCAGCAAGCTGCTGCACCGGTTGGAATTGCTGCAACAGAGCAAGAAAAACCAGGAAGGGGAAATGAGAGCGCTGGCGCGCTCGCGCGACGAGGCCCTCAAAGCCGCCGAAGAATGGGAGGAGCGTTACAACTCCCTCAAAATGGCACAATCCATGCTGGGCAGTGAAACCAATAAAACAGAAGCTAAGCTCAAAATAAATGCATTAATCAGGGAATTGGACCAGTGTATCGTGCAATTAGCGGATTGATGCCTACCTTTGAACCATGACCGAGCGACTCAAGATCAAGTTGTCCATAGCGGATCGGGTGTATCCGCTTACCATAGACCCCGCCCAGGAGGAGGGGTTGCGGAAGGCAGCCAAGAATATTGAGCAGCTCGCCAAAAAGTTCGAACAGAACTATGCGGTGCGGGACAAGCAGGATGTACTGGCCATGTGTGCCTTGCAGTTTGCCTCCAAAATCGAACAGCACGGCATAGAGCAGCAAGAAGACCATCACGAGGTCGTAGAGCGGCTCCGCTCGCTCGAAGGCCTGGTGGCTTCCAAATTGAGCGTGCAATAAGTTCTTTTACATAGCTAAACGATACTGCCCACATTGGTACTATATTTTTTGGCAAACTCAACACTAATTCATTTGAAAAGGGTGAGTTTAGGTTGTAAAAGCAAGCCTTCCCGAAAGGATCCTTGAGCAGCCTGTTAGCCCTAAACCTGTATTACGGAGTTTGTGCAAAACTTCTCATCAATGTGGGCTTTTTTTATCTGTCAGCCCGGGACTCCCCGTCCGAGCAGCGCAGCTGCCGGCCAAACGGAGGAGTTCCCTAAAAAGAACGTGACAGGGACCGCTGCCGCAACCGGAACGTAAAACGACTAAAAATGGACATGACAACAATGGGGATTATCGCGTTGGTGGTCGGGTTGGGCATCGGCTTTGCCATCGCCAAATTCCTCGAGAAGGGGAAAGCCTCCAAAACCATCGCCGCCGCCAGGAAAGAGGCGGCTTCCATCCTGAAAGGCGCCCAGGCCGAAGGGGAGAATATCAAAAAGGAAAAGATTTACCAGGCCAAGGAAAAATTCCTGGAGCTCAAGGCCGAACACGAAAAGGTCATCATGGGCAAGGACAAGAAATTGGCCGAGGCCGAGAAGCGCACCCGCGACAAAGAATCGCAGGTAAGCCACGAACTCTCGCGAAACAAGAGGCTCAACGAACAGCTCGAGACCCGCCTGCAGGACCTCGAACAGAAACAGGATTTTTACGAACGCAAGCAGGGCGAACTGGAAAAGCTGCACAAGAGCCAGGTGCAGCAGCTCGAGGTTATTTCGGGCCTTTCGGCCGATGAGGCCAAGGGCCAGCTGCTGGAATCCCTCAAGGAAACCGCCAAGGCCGACGCCATGGCCTACCTGCAGACTACTTTGGAAGAGGCCAAGATGACGGCCCAGCAGGAAGCCAAGAAGATTATCGTAAACACCATACAGCGGATCGGCACCGAAGAGGCCGTCGAGAATTGCGTCTCGGTCTTCAACCTGGAATCTGACGACGTAAAAGGGCGGATTATCGGCAGGGAAGGCCGGAACATCCGGGCCCTGGAAGCCGCCACAGGCGTGGAGATCATCGTCGACGACACCCCGGAGGCCATCATCCTATCCTGCTTCGATTCGGTGCGCCGCGAAGTGGCCAGGCTCTCCCTGCACAAACTGGTTACAGACGGGCGGATCCACCCGGCCCGCATCGAGGAGATCGTCAAGAAAACCGAAAACCAGATCGAACAGGAGATACTGGAGGTCGGCAAGCGCACCGTGATAGACCTGGGCATACACGGCCTGCACCCCGAGCTTATCCGCGTGGTGGGCCGCATGAAATACCGCTCGTCCTACGGGCAGAACCTGCTGCAGCATTCCCGTGAGGTAGCCAAGCTCTGCGGGGTGATGGCCTCCGAGCTGGGGTTGAACCCGAAACTGGCCAAACGGGCCGGTCTGCTGCACGACATCGGCAAAGTGCCCAATACGGAAGCCGATATGGAAACCCCCCATGCGATCCTAGGGATGCAATGGGCCGAGAAATACGGCGAGAAGCCCGAGGTGAGCAACGCCATTGGGGCGCACCACGACGAGGTGGAAATGAAATCGCTCATTGCCCCGGTGGTACAGGTGTGCGACGCCATCAGCGGGGCGCGGCCCGGGGCCCGTCGTCAGGTGCTCGATTCCTATATCCAGCGATTGAAAGACCTGGAGGAGATTGCCTTCGGCTTCGGCGGGGTGCAGAAGGCCTATGCCATACAGGCCGGCCGGGAGCTCCGCGTGATCGTGGAGAGCGAAAAAGTGAGCGATGAAAAGGCAGCTCAGCTATCTTTTGAAATCTCTCAGAAAATCCAGACCGACATGACCTATCCCGGGCAGGTGAAGGTTACCGTTATCCGGGAAACCCGGGCAGTAAACGTGGCCAAGTAACCGAGCCTGGCAGCGGGCCGGGGAAATCAGCGTTGGCTCAGCTCGAAGGCATAAACGGCGCGGCCCAGTGCCGCCAGGAAGGGGATGCCCACCTGGTCGTACTCGTAGCGGTCGTCGTTGAAGATCCCGTTTTCATTTACCAGCACGGTGGCCGTCAGGATAAATTCCACCCCGTTGCGGGTATCGCGCACATAGGCACAATCTGTAAGCGTCCCGTAAGCAAACCCCACCTTGTTGAATAGCTGCAGGGCAGGCGGAATGGCTTCCTCCGAGTCTCCGAACAGGAAGAATTTGCAGTAGCCGTCCGGAAAGATGTCCGGGTCGTACCCGACCTCGCGCGGGGTAATCTGCATGGCCTCCAGCAGGAACGCCCGTTGCTCCGGGCTTAACAGGAAGCGTTGGGAGGGCGGGAACTGATCCGGGAAGACCACGCGCTTCATGAGCCCGTCCAGACTGGTAACCGGCAGGTAGTTCTTCAGACTGAAATCGAAGGGGGCATGCACGATGGAATCGCCCTCGCTGTAACCGGTGCCCTTCCGGATGCCTTCCAACTCCAGGGGTACGATGGGCCGGCTTATGATGGGGCGGGACTGGGCGGTAAGGCTGTCGCTTCGGTAGATGATGAGCGGGCGGGTGCTCACCTGGTCGTTGTGCACGCCCAGGCGGTGCGAAATACGGGCTGGGCCCACCCCTTTGGCGGCCAGGCTGTCGTTAATCGCGTCTTGCCCCAGGAATTCCAACAGCCGGTTGCTGGCGTGGTTGTCGCTTACGGCGAAGATGTCAAGAATATCGCGTTCAAAGGTATTCTCCACAGTATCTCCCTCAATGTAATAGCGGGTTCGGCGGTCCAGGCTGTCGAGGCTGTTGAGTTTCTCCAGCGTCAGCACGGCGATTGGGAATTTAACCATGCTGGCCGGATAGAAATAGCGGCCGGCTGCAACCCGGTAGTCGTAATCGGTAAAGCGGACCGAATCGCCCTCCCTCAGAATGCGCGTATACCTGATTTGCACCTCATGGGCTTCAGGGGCAGCCATAACCCGGGCGATGGCCGGGTCGTCGGAGGCCAGGATGCCCTTTAAAGGATCGGGGACTGCCTGCTCCCCCTGGCAGGACGCCGCCAGCAGCAGCAGGAGGCCCATCCGGGCCGAAAGGTATTCGCGCCGCCCGCCGCCTGCGCCTCGCCCGG
>DATIPV010000014.1:0-2028 GCA_035471525.1 Robiginitalea sp. | reverse complement strand
TTTCGAGTACGTGCCCCTTGCCAAACTGAAACTTGTGCGAGGCATCGTAGACGCCCGCTACGTTGGACCGGCCCAGCCGGAGGTAGGCCGCGCCTTTATGGTCAGCAAGGTAATGGGTGGCCTGTCGGGCCTCTTCCCAGTCCGCCGGCTGGATGACAGCCAGGTTGGGCATGGCGCGGGTGTAGGCCAGATCGACGATCATCTGGGCAGTGGGCCCATCCTCGCCCACGGCGACACCGGCGTGGGTGCCCACAAGCTTGACGTTGGTGCCCGAATAAGCGACGCTCACCAAAACCTGGTCCATCGTCCGCCCCAGGAGAAAGCAGGCGAAGCTGGTGGCGAAGGGAATTTTTCCGGTGGTGGCCAGGCCTGCGGCTGTACAGACCATGTTGGCCTCGGCGATGCCCATATTGAAAAAGCGGTCGGGGTGCGCCTGGCCAAATTTTTTGGTGCGTGTGCTGTCGCTCACTCCAGCGTCGAGAACGACGACTTCCGGGCGGTCACCCAGTTCCAGCAGCGCGGCTCCATACCCATCCCGGGTAGCGGCGGTTTTCATGACAGCTCCTTGATAGCGCGCTGATAGTCTTCATCCGAGGGGGCCACGCCGTGCCAGGCGGTTTTCCCTTCCATGAAGGAGACGCCTTTTCCCTTAATGGTGTCGGCAATGATGACGCGCGGTTTTTCGGGATGCGGGTTCAAACGCAGGGTTTTTTGAATTTCCTCAAGGTTGTGCCCATCGATGCGGTGAACATCCCAGCCGCAGGCGGCCCATTTGTCGGCCAGGGGCTCCAGATCCAGAAGATCGGCGGTCAGGTTGTCCTGCGCCACCTTGTTATAATCCACAATAGCGATGAGATTGTTGCTCTTGAACTGCGCCGCGGACATGGCGGCCTCCCATACCTGCCCTTCCTGCAATTCGCCATCTCCCAGCAGCACATAGACCCTGGAATCATAGCCATCGAGCCGTGTTCCGAGGGCAATGCCGTGGCCCACGCTCAGCCCCTGCCCCAGGCTGCCGGTCGCAATCTCGACTCCGGGAGTCTTGGGGTGCGGATGGCCGGAGAGAAAGCGTTTACTGTTTATTTTGCGGTAATCGGCGAGATCCTCATCGCTGATAAAACCGGCGCGCGCCAGCACCGCGTACAACAGGCCCGTGGCGTGGCCCTTGCTCAGAATGAATCGGTCGCGCGTGGGTTCATTCGGGTTTTTCGGATCGTAACGCAGAATGCCACCAAAAAACAGCACACTCAAAATGTCCACACCGGACAGGCTGCCCCCCGGATGGCCGGAACCGGCACGGTGGATGATTTCCAGGATTTTCAGGCGCAGTTCTTTCGCTGTCGTATCCAGCGCGGCGACTTCCGGAGCCGTAATTGAGGCGGTTTTCATAAATTTTCTAGGAATTGGAATAAGGGAACAAAACGAGTACGCTTATACCATATAAGGGAGATTCCACCAAGCGCAAGCATTATTTTGCGGGATGGGATAAGAAAACTGCGGGGAGCAGCACGAACCGAAGCCCTGAAAAGCGGCGCACCCTGCCCTTTAAGGGCAGCAAATATTATATCTCTCGACGATCGGCCCTAAACCAGTTCCGGATTGCTCACGAACTCGTCGCACACGCGCAACAGGTCGTCGAAGTCCACCGGCTTGGTGAAGTAGATGTCCGCGCCGGCATCGCGAATGACCTTCTCGGAGTGCCGCAGGTCGCCGGAAATGGTGATGATCTTGATATTACTGGTCCTCGGGTTCGACTTGAGGTTACGGCAGACCTCCATTCCGTTGATTCCCGGAAGAGCGATGTCGAGAATAATAATGGAAGGCATGAACTGCGCCGCCTTGAGCCCGGCGTCCAGCCCGTCGTAGGCGACCTGGGCCACGAACCCGTTCTTTTCGAAAAACTTTTTAAGCAGTTGGGTGAATTTCTTTTCATCATCAACAATGAGGATTTTGCGCACCGACTTCTCCTCTTCCTCGCGATCCAGATGTTCCTTGATCATGCTGATGGTGTAACCCTTTTTCTGCAGC
>DATIPV010000013.1:0-2350 GCA_035471525.1 Robiginitalea sp. | reverse complement strand
CGTAGCGCATGTAATTCAGGTCGTCTACATAAAAGAAACCGGCCGCCCCGCGGACCTGGGCCGCCTCAAGGCGTTTGCCGATGGCTTCCGACTGATTGCTCCAGGCACTGGGTTCGCCGGTTCCGCTCAGCACGTAACTGCCATCTTCGTTTTTGGGTTCCCCGGCCTTCATGAGCAGCCATTTTCCGCGCACGTCCCTGTCCCCGTAATCTGAATGGGCCGGGTCATCGATCCCGTAGCCCACGTATACGATTTCGCTGTACGTTCCTTCCCCGGCGCGGAAAGTCATGAAATCGGCGCCGTTGGCATAGGTCTTTTGATTGAGGGTAAGGGTGCCTTCCGGCAAGCGGGCCAGTTCCAGGGGCACTTTCTGGAAGTACTTATCGGTGCCGGGAGCCGGCTCAATTCCGAGATCTTCATAGGCCTGCCGCAGGTAATGTACTGCCTTTTTTTGCCCTTCGGTCCCGGTTTCCCGACCCTGGAATTCATCGGAAGCATAGGTGTATAGGTGCTCTTTCAGCTCGCTTTGGGTTATGGTGGAAGCGAAAATGGCGGCGTCAGCGGGTTGTTTGGACGGCAGGGCCGTGTACTCGCCTACCGATTTTTGGCTGCTGTTGCAGGCCAAGGCGAGGGCCGCCAGCAGGATTGGAAATTTTTGCATGCTTGTATAGTATAAATGGCGGCGACAAAAATAAGGAAAACCTACCAACGAAATTATGGCCCGAAACGAAATGTATGCCAGGGGGGTAACAGCCTAGGAAGTGCCGTATGCCTTGCGGATCATGGCATCGGTTTCCTCGAGGCCTTTAAAAACCTCAAAAGTGCGCCCTTGCGTGCGCTGCGCGCCCAGGGCGTTGGCATAGCGCGCTGCCCTTACAAAATCGCCCGGGGTTTCCAGCAAACCATACCCGAGCCCGCCTGCAAAGGAGTCGCCGCAACCCGTGGTATCGACCACGTCGCATACCGGAACAGACGGTACGATGTCTTTGTGCACCAGCCCGTTTTCCAGCTTAAAAACGGCACTTCCGTTGGCGTCGAGGGTAACGATCAGCGATTTGACGCCACGGGCCAGCACATGGGCGGCCAGCGCGTCGAGGTGGTCGGTGCCCACTTCGTGGAACGGCTGCAGGGCATCCAGCTCGTATTCCTTCTCGAACCAGCAGCAACGCGATTCTTCCAGATTCATCTTCAGCACGTCGATGTAAGGAAGCCACAGGTCCCTGTCGATCCAGAACCGGATCAGGCGGTCGCCCAGGGTGGTTACGGTATTGGTGGGGCCGTGGGCGTCAAAAATGATAAGCCCCTGGCTGTGGGCTTTGATGTGCTTGAGCGTTTCCAGAGGCACCTCGTAATCGGTGATGGGAACGCATACGAACACATCCGCATCCAGCAGGCCCGAGAGGTCTTCTGCCACAATGGGGTCCATAAACCCGGTCTGCTTTTCGAGACGGTTGTTCTGGTCCACGAAGGTCAGTTGGATAACGTCGCCCTGGTCGGATCTGTCGGTGATGCAGTCGGTGCGGATATTGGGGTAGGGGGCCAGCACTTCCAGGATGCCCGGCAGGTCTTTCCTGCGAACATGCGACACGGGCCACACAGTGCCCCGGGAATCGAGCAAGCGGGAGAGGCCGATGGCCGTATGGGTGGCACAGCCGTATTTCTCGATAACTTCCCCTTTGTGAGTGGTTATATGATCGCGGGGGATTGGGCCTAAAACGGCTACTTTAAATGGCTTCATGGATCATCGCTTGGCGCAGCGGGAAGATATAAAAATATTGGGATATCGGGCAAATCCGTGCAGGCATGCCCCCTGTAATTTCTTGGGCGCTGGCGACCTTACTTTCCAAAAAGCTTTTTATATTTGCAGCCTCCAAAAGGAGGAATGGCAGAGTGGTCGATTGCGGCGGTCTTGAAAACCGTTGAGGGTTAAACCTCCGGGGGTTCGAATCCCTCTTCCTCCGCAACAAAAATGCCTCACCGAACCGGTGAGGCGTTTTTTATTTCCGGAAACCCTGCAAGCTTGCTTGTTAAGGGTTGGAGGAAATAAAAATCCACAGGGCGCCAGCCCTGGGGCGTTTTTGTTGCAGGACCCCCGCCCGGGATCACGCGCGAATGCGCGTAATCCCGGGGGTGTTCAAGGTTCAAAGTTCAAGGTTCAAAAACTCGGAGGGACAAGATGCCACGCGACAGCGTGTTCAGGGTTTTGCTTTACAGGACCCCCGCCCGGGATCACGCGCGAAGCGCGTAATCCCGGTGGCAGTGGGCAGTAGCAGTAGGCAGTTCAAGGTTCAAGGTTCAAAAACTCGGAGGGACAAGATGCCACGCGACAGCGTGTTCAGGGTTTTGCTTT
>DATIPV010000012.1:0-2691 GCA_035471525.1 Robiginitalea sp. | reverse complement strand
GGAAGCCATCCTGAAGGAATCACGCACCCTGGCGGCCAAAGAGGCCAGCGGGGTAATCGGGGCCATCAAGCTAATGGAGCGGGCCCTGGGAAAAATCAATTTCCTGGAATTGCTGCTGACCCTCGCCACCATTCTGGTTATCTATGGGTTCAAGCGCATAACCCAGACCGTTCCAAGTACCCTGGTGGCCCTGGTGGTCGTTTCAGGGGTGGCCTACGGCTTCGGACTCAACTACCGGCCCATTGAACAGATTCCGGAGGGTTTCCCGATACCGAATTTGGCCATCCTCACCGAATTCCGGCTGGGGACTATTTCTCCTTACATCTTTACAGCGCTGACCCTGGCCCTGCTGGGAGCCATTGACTCCCTGCTGACCTCGGTGGTTGCCGACAACATGACCAAGACCAAGCACAACCCCAACAAGGAACTGGTCGGGCAGGGAATCGGGAACAGCGTTGCGGCCATTTTTGGGGGCATCCCGGGGGCGGGCGCAACCATCCGCACGGTGGTAAACATAAACTCCGGCGGTAAAACACGGCTTTCCGGCATGATCGCGGGCTTGCTCCTGTTAATAATTCTGCTGGCCCTTGGGCCGGTAGCCTCCCAGATTCCGGCCGCTGTTCTGGCGGGCATCCTGATTACAGTGGGGATTGCCGTAATGGATTACAAGGGGCTGCGGGCCATCCCGAGCCTGCCCAGGGACATCTCCCTGGGGCCGATCAAGCTGAGTTCCGAAGTGATCGTTATGGTGGTGGTACTGGTGCTTTCCACATTCTGGAACCTGGTGTACGCCGTCGGCATCGGGCTGGTGATCGCCTCCCTCATGTTCATGAAAAAAATCGGGGACCTTACCGCCCAGCGCTCCGATGTCAAAAAATTAAAAGAGGAATCGGCCTGGCCCGATGAAAAAGAGTTCCCTGTAAAACTGAAAGAGGAGGTATTTATCAAACACCTGAAAGGCCCGCTGTTTTTTGGGACCACCAGCGATTTCCAAAGCCTGGCAGACCAGATTCCGTATACGGCCGAGGCAGTAATCATCCGTCTGGGCAGAACGCAGTACATGGACCAGTCGGGCCTCTACGCCATGGAGGAAGTGCTGCAGGAATTGCGGAAAAAAAACATTACCGCCCTGTTTGTGGACGTCCAGGACCAGCCCCGGTATATGATGGAACGCATCGACATCATCCCCGACATGGTTCCCGAGGAACACATTTTCCGCACCTTCAAGGAGTGTACGGCCTGGGTTCGGAAAAACGTCAAAGATCGGTACTAGGCCTCAGCAGGCCTGCTTTTTTTGATCTGTGAACCGGCCTTTACGGTTCCGGGAATTGTGTACCTTTGTCTCCTTCTGAGGGATTCAGGCAGACACAACACCAAGCATAGTAAGGCATGATCGACGAACTGAAACAACACCTGGAAGAGGTCGAATCCTTTCAGGCAGATTCCGAAGAAGCCATTGAGGCCTTCCGGATCCGCTATCTCGGCAAAAAGGGCCTGCTTACCGCTTACTTTAGCGAACTGAAGAACATCCCCAAGGAGGAAAAGAAGGTGTTCGGTCAGACGTTGAACCAGCTCAAGAATGCCGCTGCCGAAAAGCTGGAATCGCTCCGGGCCGCCTTGCAGGCAGGCAAGGCATCAGAGTCGCGTCTGGGCGACCTCACCCGTCCGGGCGAACCCCTGGAGCTGGGTTCGCGCCACCCGATTTCCATAGTCAAAGACCGGATCATCGATATCTTCGCCCGCATTGGCTTCAATGTTTCGGAAGGGCCTGAAATCGAAGACGACTGGCATAATTTCACGGCGCTGAACCTGCCCGAATACCATCCGGCACGCGACATGCAGGACACCTTTTTCATACAGACCGACCCCGCTATGCTCCTGCGCACGCACACCTCCTCGGTCCAGGTCCGCTACATGGAGACCCATACGCCTCCCATCCGGACCATTTCGCCCGGGCGCGTATATCGGAACGAAGCCATTTCGGCGCGCTCGCATTGCTTTTTTCACCAGGTGGAAGGCCTCTACATCGACAAGGGAGTCTCCTTTGCCGACCTGAAGCAAACCCTGCAATACTTTACCACCGCCCTGTTCGGAAAGTCGCGTATCCGCCTGCGCCCTTCCTATTTCCCCTTTACGGAGCCCAGCGCCGAGGTGGATGTGTACTGGGGCCTGGAAACCGAGACCGATTACCGGATGACCAAAGGCACCGGCTGGCTCGAGATTATGGGTTGCGGGATGGTCGATCCGAATGTGCTCGACAATTGCGGGATAGATTCCAAGGAGTATTCCGGCTTCGCTTTCGGGATGGGGATCGACCGGATTGCCCTGCTGCTCTACCAGATTCCCGATATCCGCCTGCTGAGCGAGAATGACCTCCGCTTTTTGAAGCAATTCAGGAGCACGCGCTAAGCCCAGCGCAGGGAAATCTTTTTGGCGGCCCCCCGGGGATACAATTCTTTGACAAGCCTGCCGGCGCGTGCCGAAGGCATCAGGTTTTCCATTGCTTGTAGGGGTTCAAACTGAGTTGCGAATTGTAATACGCGGGCTGCCCGGTAACTTCCCGGCCCAGCCAGGAAGGTTTTTCAAAGGGCTCCTTCGGATTTTTCAGCTCCACCTCGGCCAGCACCAGTCCCTCGTTCTCGTCGAGAAATTCGTCTACCTCGTACAGGTGCGCGCCCACAGGAACACGGT
>DATIPV010000011.1:0-9394 GCA_035471525.1 Robiginitalea sp. | reverse complement strand
GGGTTTGATGGTGGCCTCCCCGGCGTCGAGCTGCCGCCCCCCGTGGTTGGAGACGATAAGGCCGTCGAAGCCGAGCTGCAGGGCCTGCCGGGCATCCCACTCAGAGGCCACGCCTTTCAGGACGAGTTTGCCGGGCCACTGGTCGCGGATCGGCTTAATCTTCTCGGGGTCGAGCAGGCCCGAAAAGGTCTGGTTCATAAACAGGCCCAATTGCTTCAGGTCGAGCCCTTTCGGGATATAGGGCTCCAGGTTCTTAAAGGCAGGCTGTCCGTGTTTCAGGGTTTGCAGGGCCCAGCGGGGCCTGCCGAAAATTTGCAGGATGTTGGCGAGGGACATTTTGGGGGGCATGGCCAGGCCGTTTTTGATGTCGCGCGGCCGGTAACCAAAGGTGGGTACGTCGCAGAGCACCACCAGCACGGGGCAGCCGGCGGCGGCGGCCCGGCCAATCACATCTTTCCGCACCCGCTCCTCCACCGGATTGTAGAGCTGGAACCAGGCCCGCCCTTCGGTGAGTTCGGAAGCCCGTTCGATGGTCATGGTGGTTACCGTGCTCAGGACAAACGGGATGTTGTGTTTGTGGGCGGCCCGGGCCAGGATTTCGGGGGCATTTGGCCACATGAGGCCCTGCAGCCCCACCGGGGCAATCCCGAAGGGAGCGTCGTAGCGCTGGCCGAACAGCTCGCAGCTCGTATCTGCGCCCGAAAAGCCACGGATGTACCGGGGCTCCAGCCGTACTTCCCGCAGCTCGCTGGTATTCCGGTGCAGGTTCACGTCCTCGTTGCAGCCCCCGTCGAGGTATTCAAAGGCGAAGCGCGGCATGCGGCGGCGGGCCTTTGCGCGCAGCGATTCCACGGAGGGGTAGCGGGTGTCGAAATCCATATCAGGAAGGGTTTTTCAAGGGGTGTTTTTGAAGGGCGTAATGGGTTTTCAGGAAACCCTTCCGGAGTTTTCTGCCGGAAAGTACCACCGCTGCGCCCAGGGCCGAGCCCAGGGAAGCGTTTGCCGTGTGCACCTTCACCGGATGCAGCAGCCTGCTCAGCATTTCCAGGAAAACCGCGTTGCCGGCAAAGCCGCCGTCTACATAGAGTCTGTCGATTCCGGAGCTTCCGAGCACGGCCTGCAGCCGGCTGCACTGCAGCTGGCACAGCTCGTAAAGGAGCTGGTGGTAGGCGGCCGCGAAGTCGGGCTGCTCCCAGCGGGTCTTCCCCGGGCAGGATGCTCCCAGGCTTTCCCAGTGGAAAAGGCGCCGGTCTTCCGCCCGGATGCGTTCGAATAATCGACGGTTGAAGGTCACCTCGCGATAGGCGTGTTCACCGACCCCGTACCGGGCCGATAGCGCCTCCAGCTGCAGCTTGAATTCGTTGCCCAAAAACAGGCGGGCGGCCTTGACGGGCTGGCCGTCGACCCGCATGTAATTGATGCAGTCGTGCCCGCGGTCTGCTGCAGAAAGGTGCCCGTCGGCGAAGGGATTCAGGGCGATGCTCCAGGTTCCCGTGGAGAGCAGGGCAAAAGGGGTTTTGATGCTTTTCAGGTAGGGGAGCAGGGCAGCCGAACTGTCGTGGATGCCCACTCCCACGCGCAGCTCTTTCCCCCGGAACGAAACCGGGTAAGCCGTTTCAGTCGGCACGAGCGGGGCCAGTACCCGGTCGAGGCCCTCGGCCGCCACCCAGGCGTGGTAACCGTTGTGGCGGTAGTCCCAGAGGGCCGTATGGCAGCCCAGGCTGGTATAATCGCTCACCCGCCTGCCGGTAAAGAGGAAACTCAGGTATTGCGGCAAGTGCAGGGATACCCCGATGCTCTGAAAGATTTCGGGTTTACGGTGGCGGAGCCAGTAAAGTTGCAGGCCCGAATTGAGCATGCCCGACCGGCTGGTGCCCGTATGCCTCTCAAAGTCTATTTGCGGCCCGTATTGCTTAAAGAAGGCGTCTTCGAGGGCTGCCTCGTAGGGCTTGGTATAATTGTACAGGGGGGTAAGGGGTTTCCCCTGTGCGTCGAGGTGGACCAGGCTGGCGCCGTAGGTAGAAAAATTCAGGGATTTTACGTCCCATTGGCTCGACCCGAGGGCCCTTTCCAGCACCTCCCGCATCCAGTCGGTAAGGGCCTGCAGGTCTTCAGAAGGATACCCGTCCCCGTCGGGGATGGTTTCCAGGTGGGTGTACTCCCGGTGTACCTCGCGGAAATCACGGTCGAAGAGGAAGAACTTTTTGTTGGTCTTCCCGATGTCGAATACGGCCGTTACTTCCCTTTCCATAGCCTTACTGTTAAAGTCCGGTAGCTACCGAATGGGCTCCGCGCTCTTGGGTGAGCTGCCTGCGCACTTCCAGGTTCCGGTATGCCTCCAGCGGGTATAACGACGCCCCGGCTTCCAGGCGCGCCTGCCGCAGCAGCGGCCGCACATCGGTTCGAAAGGCGTTCTGGAGGATCTCCTGGCAGCCTGCCGGGTCGTGTGCCTCCTGGGCCGCCTCGAGGGCCGGGCGATCTACCAGCAGGGCCTTGGCATAGGCCTCCCGAATCGCTTCCAGCGACTGGATAAGGTCTTCAAGCGGGTCTTTGATATTGTGGCTGGCATCGATCATCCAGGCGGGAACTGGGTTTTGCGGATTGTGCTCCATGCCGTAAACCAGTTCGCTGAAGATCAAAAAGAGGGCATAGGGCTTAATGCTGCCTACGGTCAGGTCGTCGTCGCCATACTTGCTGTCGTTGAAGTGGAATCCGCCCAGCTTGCCCTTCCACAAGAGGGTGGCCACAATCTGTTCGATGTTGGTATTGGGCAGGTGGTGGCCCAGGTCTACCAGGGTGTAAGCCTTTGGGCCGCAGGCTTCTGCCAGCATCAGGGAGGTCCCCCAGTCGGGGATCACCGTACTGTAGAAGTTGGGCTCGTACGGTTTGTATTCGATAAAGAGCTTCCAGGACCCCGGCAGGGCGGCGTAAATCTCCCCCAGGCTTTCGGAGGTATGCGAGAGGGCCCGCTGGAAATGGGTCTGGCCGGGAAAGTTGGCCCCGTCGGCCAGCCATACCGTCAGGCTTTTGGAGCCGAGTTTTTCCCCGATGCGGATCACCTCGATATTGTGCGCCACTGCCTGGCTGCGGGCCGCCCGGTCGGCGGAGCTCAGCGAGCCGTAGCGGTAACTGGTTTGGGCGCTTTTCGGATCCTGGAAGGTGTTGGAATTCACCGCGTCGAAAACCAACCCCAGGGAAGCCGCCAGCTGCCGTATGGCCCCGTAGTCCTGCGGGATGTCCCAGGGGATGTGCAGGGAAATGGCGCCGGCCGAGCCGGTCAGGGCGTGCACCAGGCCCACATCTTCCATTTTCTGCTCCAGGCTGCCGGGTTCCCCCGGCTGTGAAAAGCGGCCGAAGCGCGTGCCCCCGGCCCCCAGGGCCCAGCTAGGGATGGCAACCTGGAATGCCCGCAGCTTTTCGACCAGCTTGTTGGGGTCGAGGCCTTCCCGCTCCAGTTGCCCGGCCAGATGGGCGTAGGCTGCGGCCTGTCGTTCCAGTTGCGGGGCGTTTGAACCGGCAATCTGGTCTTGGGTTACTCTCATAGGCTTTGGTCTTTTTGGAATGAGCCCCAGACCCTTGCGGGCCTGGGGTCATTCACCCTCGAATTTAACTAAACAGTCGCTGTCTAGCGGACAAAGGCATTGGCCATGCCCCCGTCTACGTTAATACTATTCCCCGTCGATTTGCTCAGTATGCCCACCAGGGCGAATACCCCGTTGGCAATATCTTCCGGGTAGATGATTTCGTTCATCAGGTTGCGTTTGGCGTAATAGGCCGGCAGGTCTTCCACCGAGATGCCGTAGGCCCTTGCGCGTCCCTCGGCCCAGGCCCCTTCCCATATTTTGCTGCCCACGATAACCCCGTCCGGGTTTACCGTGTTTACACGTATTTTGTCGGGCCCCAGTTCGGCCGCCAGCAGGCGCGCCATGTGCTGCTGGGCGGCTTTGGCGGTACCGTAGCCCACGTTGTTGGGGCCGGCCACCAGGCCGTTCTTGCTGGCAATGCTGATGATGTCTCCGCCCAGACCCTGCTTGCGCAGGATGGACACGGCCTCCCGGGCGAGTTCGAACTGGCCTTTGACCAGCACGTCCTGCAGCAGGTCCCAGTCTTTTTCGGTGGTCTCTTCCAGGGGTTTGGAGATGGCCAGGCCGGCGCTGTGCACGACGATATCAACCCCCCCGAAGGCCAGGCAGGCCTCCCGAAAGGCGCCTGCCACCGATTCGGCCCGGGTTACATCGCAAATGGCTGAAACGGCCGCATCCCGTTTGTACGTGGCCAGGGCCTCCCCGAGCCGGTCTTCGGCTATATCGGCCAGCACCACGTTGGCCCCTTCCGCGGCCAGCTTGTCGGCAATGGCCCTGCCGATGCCGCCCCCGGCCCCGGTGACCAGGGCGATTTTGCCCGAAAGTGCCCTGGGCTTTGGCATGCGCTGCAATTTGGCTTCTTCCAGCAGCCAGTATTCGATGTCGAAGGCTTCCTGCCGGGGCAGGGAGGTATAGGAAGATATGGCCCCGGCCCCGCGCATCACGTTAATGGCGTTTACATAGAACTCGCTGGCCACCCGGGCGGTCTGTTTGTCCTTTGAAAAGCTGAACAGCCCCACCCCCGGATACAGGATAATCACCGGGTTCGGGTCGCGCATGGCCGGGCTGTTGTCGTGCCTGCACTGTTCGTAATACGCTTTGTATTCCGCACGGTAGGCCGTAAAGGCAGGCTCCAGTTGTTTCAGCACCCGGGCCGGGTCGGTCAGGTCGGCCCCCGGCTCGAGTTCCAGCACCAGCGGCTGTATCTTGGTGCGCAGAAAGTGGTCGGGGCAGGAGGTGCCCAATGGGGCCAGTTGCCTGAGGTGGTGGCTGCCGGTAAATTCCAGCACGGGGGGCGAATCGTCGAAGTGGCCGATCATGCGTCGCTCCGACGAGCAGAGCCCGCGCAGCAGGGGCATCAGCAGGGCGGCCTGCCCACTCCGCTGTTCCGGAGCGAGGGGCGCAACCTTCAGCCCTCCGAAAACAGGCCCTTTTTCCGCAATTTTGCCCGCGATGTATTCTGAAGCCTTTTCGATCACCTCCAGGCTGTTCATATAGCATGCAAAGGAAGTATCTCCCCAGGTAAAAAGACCGTGGTTCCCGAGCACGATGCCCCGTATGCCCGGATTGTCGGCCAGGCACTTTTCGAGCTGCAGCCCCAGGTCGAAACCGGGCCGCTGCCAGGGCACCCAGCCCATGCTGTCGCCCCAGATCTCGCGGGTTACGGCCTGGCTGTCTTTGGCGGCCGCCACGGCGATCAGGGCGTCGGGGTGCAGGTGGTCGATATGTTTGAAGGGAAGCAACCCGTGCAGGGGGGTGTCTATGGAAGGCGCCCGGCTGTCGAGGTCGTAAATGCAGTGGTTGAACAGGCCCACCATGCGGTCTTCGTCGTGCAGGCCCTTATAGACCTTCTTGAGGTTGCGCAGGCGCTCGGTGTAGAGCCCGGCGATGCCGGCCCGGGTGAGGGTGCCGATGTCGCCCCCGGAACCCTTTATCCACATCACTTCCACTGCCTCCCCGGTCAGGGGGTCTTGTTCGAGGGTCTTGCAGCTCGTGTTGCCGCCCCCGTAGTTGGTAATGCGGAGGTCGGCCCCGAGGATGTTGGAGCGGTACAGGAAGAGGGCCACCTGGTCGTCGCCCAGGGCCGCTGCCTTTTGCTCGTCCCAGAGGTAATCCACGTGCCGGAATGTTTGGGTCTTCATTTTCAAAATTTTACTAACATTACAGCGTAAAAGTAGGTCCTGCCCGGGGATTGCCTGTTCTGTACTGTTTCGTTCCGGTAAGGTAAGAAATTATGATCGAGTTCATCGACATCAAGGAAGAATCGAAGGTGCCCAAGTACCAGCAGATTGTAGATTCCGTTTTGTCGGCTATCGGCAGCGGGCGGGTGCGCCGGGGCGACAAACTGCCTTCGGTGAACAGCCTGCTCATCGCATTCGACATCTCCCGCGACACGGTGGTACGGGCCTACGACCACCTCAAGGCGGGGGGCATCATCGAATCGGTGCCCGGGAAGGGGTACTACATCAAGAACGACCAGCTTACCCTGAAGGCCAGGGTATTCCTGCTCTTCAACAAGCTCAGCGCCCACAAGAAGATCATATACGACGCCTTTTCCCAATGCCTGGGCGACCGGGCGACCATCGATTTTTTCATTTACGAGAACAACTACCGCCACTTCAAGGAGCTCATCCGGCACAGCAAGGGCCGGGATTACACCCATTACGTGATCATCTGCCATTTTGAGGAAGGGGGAGACGACCTCTGTCAGTTCCTGACCGAAACGATCCCGGTGGAAAAGCTGGTGGTGCTGGACAAGCAGCTCCCCGAAACCTGCCCGCGGGCAGCCACCGTGTACCAGGATTTTGAACAGGACATCTACAGTGCCCTGGTGGAGCTCAACCCGCGCCTGCGCAAATACCGGCAGATAAAAATGCTGCGCAGCGAGCGCACCTATCACCCGGTGGAGATCAAGAAGGGCTTTATCCGCTTCTGCGGGGAATACGCCTACGATTTCGGGGTTGTGGACGACGTGGGGCAGGAAGCCCCCGAAGCCGGTACGGCCTACATCAGCCTGAAGGAAGACGACCTGGTGGCCCTGCTCAAGAAAATCAGCGCTTCGGGCCTGAAACTGGGGGAGGAGGTGGGCATTATCTCCTACAACGACACCCCGGTCAAGGAAATCCTGCGGGAGGGCATTACGGTGATCTCCACCGATTTTGAGAACCTGGGCCGGCAGGCGGCCGGGCTGGTACTGGGTAAGGACAAGAAGTCGGTGGCCAACCCGTTTTACGCCATTGCGAGAAATTCGCTCTAGCCTCCGGAACCAGCCACTTGCCTGTTCCGCATCCTGCAGCCCACAACGCGATACACCTTCCCGTCGTTCTTGGTAAAAAGATACAATTCACCCGAGGCATCCTGTGCAAAACGCAGGTCGACCCGGGCATCCAGGGAGCGCTCGCCAAGGGTGGTTTCCAGGCCCCCGATGGAGAGGGCCGCCCGATAAACGGGGCCGGGGCTGCCTTTCCCCAACCCGTTCAACGGGGCAATGAACACCGTGCCCCGGGGGATGTCCCCGAAAATATAATAGCCCTTCAAAGCCGCAAGGCGGTTGCCCCGGTAGGCATAGCCCCCTGAAACGGCATTCCCCTCGTCGTGGTCGTACTGCCAAACAGGGCCTGTGTATAGCGAATCAGGGCCTTCCAGGGGATAGACCAGTTCCGAATTGGCGTTCACATCGAAGAGGAAGTTCCCTTCCCGGTTGGGCCAGCCGTAGTCGGCGCCTTTTTGCCCCAGGTTCACCTCCTCCACGCTGTGCTGCCCGATGTTGGTGATGAACATTTGACCGCCGCCGCCCCTATCCCAGGTGAGGCGGTGGGGGTTGCGCAGGCCCCGGCACCAGATCTCGCCCAGGGCCCCATTTTGCCCTACGAAAGGGTTATCGGCCGGGATGCCGTACTGGCCGTTATGGCTGTTGGTTCCCAACGGGTCGATCCGCAGCACGCTGCCCCAGAGGCGCCCGGGGGTGTCGCAGAGTTCCGGATGGCCCCCCAGGCCAGCGCCCCCGTCCCCGATACCCAGGTAAAGCAGCCCGTATTCGGCCTGCCCGGGCCGGGCCAGGGGGTTGAACGTCACTTCCTGGAAGCCGTGGATCTGGGAGACCATGTCGGCACGGAGCAGCTCGCGTCTCTGGCCGGCAAAGCTTTCCATTTCGGGGTTTTCCGCCCGCCATTCGGTCAGCACCCACTGCAGGGCCGCGGGAATGCTGTCGGGCAGGGCGAAGTCGGCCGGGGCCGAGCCGGCCGGCTCGGTATGGGTGGTGTACAGCAGGCCGTTATCCGGGAAATCGGGATGGAAGGCAAAGTTGCCCAGGCCCGTCCCAAAGCCCGGTTGGTCGATGAATTTCGGTTCCTCCTGCTTCAGGTCGAGGTACACGCATGCCGAATCGCCCGAGATTTCATACAGGGCGCCCCGCTGGTCGGCCAAAAAGAGGCGCTCCCTGTTGCCGCTACCAAGGCCCGCCAGCTTGTTGATCCGGGCCAGGGGAGGGGCCGGGGCGCTGGCCGGGGCGGTAAACCATTCGGCCAGCTCCAGTACCAGGCCCGAATCGGGGATGGGTTCCGGGATGGGGTTGACCAGTCCGCCGGCCCGGGCACTGGTGTTGCGCTTTTCCGCCTCTGAGAATTTGTGGATAAACCCCAGCAGGTGCTCCATGTCGTCGCCCTCGATTTGCGGGAAGGAAGGCATGTAGAGCCTGTACCTGCTGAACAGCCCGGCCGCCCGGGCGTCACCCCCGTCAATCTTTGCCCTGGGGTTGTGGATATAGGCAATGAGCCATTCCTTCCCGACCTCAGAGGTAACCCCGCTGAGGTTGGGGCCGATCTCGGCGGCCGTAAAGTTGTGGCAGCTGGCGCAGTGCCGGTTGAAGAGTTCCAGGCCGTGCTGGATGGCAAGCTCGTCTCCTGCGTAGCGGTCTTCCGGTGCCATGGGATCTGCGTTTTCCCCGGAATTTTCAGACAGGCAGGAGGCGACCAGTAAAAGCGCCCAGCTCCCAGCACTCATCCATAACCGGCGCACGTGTATTTTTTGTAAGTTCATACCAGCTTAGATACCCTGCATTTCCCCTATCAGGAAACGGTCGGGTAAAGATAGGATTTTAGTCCCAGCGGGCCGGAACGGTGCAGAACAGCGAACCGGATACAAATCGATATCCTTGTTTTGCCCCGGTCCTGCGCCGGGTATGCACAATCAAAACCAACCAACCACCATGAAGTACTGGCTAACCACCGCGCTGCTGCTCTCGGCCCTGTTGACCCGGGCCCAGCTCGCCGTAGAAAAGACCTGGGTCGAAAACCGCATCAACCCCCAGGGCGTTACCGCAGAGGCGCCCCGCCTGACCTGGGCCCTCGTTTCGGACAGCCGGGGAGCTGCCCAGTCGGCCTATCAGGTACAGGTAGCCGGTTCGCCGGAAGCCCTCCGGCAGGGGAAACCCCTGATATGGGATTCGGGCAAGGTCGAGTCGGGGGAATCGGTGCATGTGGCCTACGCGGGCCCGGCCCTGGAGAGCGGCCATACCTACTACTGGCAGGTGCGCGCCTGGGATGCCCGCGGCAAACGTTCGGCCTGGGGCCCGGCCGGGAGCTGGCAGATGGGCCTGTTGAACCCGGAGGCGGAATTCACCGCCCAATGGATCGGCCCCGGGCAGGAAGAAGACACGATCAGCCGCCCCAGCCCGTATTTCCGCAGGGAATTCCGGCTCGACAAACCCGTACAGAGCGCCACGGCCTATATTACCTCCCACGGCATGTACGAGGCCCGGCTCAACGGGCAGCGGGTCGGGGACACCTACCTGAACCCGGGCTGGACCAGCT
>DATIPV010000010.1:0-4763 GCA_035471525.1 Robiginitalea sp. | reverse complement strand
CAATGGGTCCTGAAATAGGTCAATTATGTAGCTTTGCATCAAATATTGCATATGAGCGCCTTTTACCCACTGGAAGTTACGCAGGTCCGGAAACTGACTCACGATTCTGTTGCAATACGTCTCAGAGTCCCCCCGGACTTGCGCGATACGTTTTCATTTGAAGCCGGGCAGTACCTGACCTTCCGGCTTATCCGCGAAGGCTCCGAGATCCGCAGGGCCTATTCCATCGCTTCGCGACCCGGGGAGGAGGAGCTTACAGTTGGCGTTAAAAAAGTGCCGAATGGTATTTTTTCTCTTTACGCCAATGAAGTGCTTCAGGCCGGCGACCGTCTGGAGGTGATGCCCCCGGAAGGGCGGTTCGTTTTCAGCCCCGGCAGCGGGGTAAAGGCCCTGCTCGCTTTGGCTGCGGGGAGCGGCATTACGCCCCTGCTGAGCATTATTACAACAGCCCTGAAAGATTGTGCCGATGCCCGGGTTGTTCTGGTTTATGGCAACCGCAGTCCGGAGGAAACCATGTTCCGGGCCGAAATTGAAGAGCTCAAATCCGAATTTTCAGACCGCTTTACGGTCTATTATATATATAGCAGATCCAGGGAAGAGGGCAGCCTGTTCGGTCGGATCGAAGCGAGCACCGTTAATTTTGTTACCCGCAACAAGCACAAAGACCTCGCTTTTGACCGGTTTTACCTGTGCGGCCCCCAGGCCATGACCGAATTGGCAGAGGAAACCCTGCTGGGGCATGGGGTGGCCAAAGATAAAATCCTGCATGAACTCTTCACGGCGCCTGACGTTGCCGATACCCTGAAGGAAGAGCTGGAGGGAAAAACCAGGTTGTCGGTAACCCTCGACGGCGTTTCTCATGAACTGGTCATGGATCAGAAATCGCTCGTGCTGGATGCCGTGCTGCGCGCCAGGATCGATGCCCCTTACAGCTGCCAGGGCGGGGTGTGCAGCACCTGCATTGCTAGGGTAACCGGGGGCACCGCACAAATGGTCAAAAACCAGATCCTCACCCCGGGAGAAATCGGAGAGGGTCTTATCCTGACCTGCCAGGCGCACCCGACAAGCCCCGAATTGAAAATCGATTACGACGACGTTTAATTTCCAGAAAGAAACCTTTCCGTTGCCCGACTGGCGTATTCATAGCCAATGCGGAAAGCGTTTTCGATGCCTTTTTTATCGAGCACCCCGATCTTTTCCAGTTCAGGGGGTTCGAATGTGAGATGGCAGCGCCCGATCTTTTCCCGGTTAATCGCATAAATCATCAACTCGGTGGTGCGGGTTGCCAGCTGGATGGAAGAACTTATTTCCTTTTTTGCCACTTCCCTGATAACGGAAGCATTGCTGCCGATGACCCAATCGGCCACCGATTCAATGGGTTCCAGTGGAAAGTTGTTCATTATACCCCCGTCGGAATACAGTTCGCCTTCGATCAGTACCGGGCTGAAAAGGGGCGGCAGAGCGGCAGAGGCGAGCAGCGGGCGAACCAGCTCTCCCTGCGAAAAGGTCCGTACCCTGCCCCGCTGCAGGTTCGTCGCCGTTACAAAAAGGGGTTTTGCAAGGGCCTCGAATCGATTTTGGGGCCAGTAGGCTTCAAAAACTTTATGATACCGATCCGTGTCCAGCAGGCCCGGCTTCAGGATGCTTAAAAAGTCATACCGGAAAAGCGGTGTCTCCTTGAAAAAGCCCAGCATTTCTTCCGTCGTCGCCCCCTTGGCATACAGAGCCCCGACCAGGGCGCCCACGCTGGTTCCCGAAACCCATCTGGGTTCAAGGCCGTGTTCCTGCAAGGCCTTCAGCGCCCCGATGTGGGCCATGCCTCTCACCCCTCCTCCCGAGAGCACTAACCCTATATTTTCGGATGTTGGTTTCCTGCGATCCATAGGCAAAGAAACCTAAATTTAGTGCTCCCGAAAATAAAAGCCGCAGGCAAAAAGGAAAATTGTTCCTTACCCCTGCGGCTTCTGAAGATTAAGCTGCCTGTCAAGAATTCAATCCGAAGGCGAAGTAATAGGTTTTCTCGCTGCCGGGATAGCGGCCCTGTAACATAACCCCGCCCTCTTTAAAAGCTTCCAGGGCGCTGTTAAATTGTTCCACTGTGGTTACTTTGCGGCCGTTTACGTGCGTAATGATGAATCCTTCGCGCATTTGGGTCTCCTGCCGCAATTTGCCCGGATACAGACGGGTTACCTCCACCCCGCCTTCGAGGTTCAGCGAACTGGCCCTGTCGGGGTCCAGGTTTTGGAATTCGGCTCCCAACTGGTTCCAAAGAGCGCTGTCGTCGCGCTTCACGATTTCGGTGTTTCCGGCCGTATTCTTGAGCTTTACGGCAACTTCCAGCTCAGAACCCGCCCTCTGAAGGGCGATTTGTACTTTATCCCCGGGGCGGAAACCGGCGATAACCTCCTGCAGGCGCGGGGAGCTGTTCACTTCCTTGCCATTTACCGCGGTAATGATATCCCCGGGTTCAATGCCGGCTTCATCGGCCGCGCTGCCTTCGTTTACCACAGCCACATAAACGCCAGGGATCAGTGTAATCCCTTTTTCCCGGGCCAGGCGGCCATCCATATTCTGGATGCGCACCCCCAGGATGCCCCGTTGTACGTTGCCGTATTCCAGGAGGTCTTCCACCACCTTGGAGACAATATTGCTGGGCACGGCGAATCCATAACCGCTATAGCTGCCGGTGCGGCTGGCGATGGCCGTATTGAGGCCGATCAGGTCCCCGTTCAGGTTTACCAGCGCCCCGCCGCTGTTGCCGGGGTTGATGGCCGCATCGGTCTGAATAAAGCTCTCTACCGCCAGTTCTTCTCGGTTTATATTGATGTTTCGGGCCTTGGCGCTCACAATACCGGCAGTCACAGTCGAGTTCAGGCTGAAAGGGTTGCCTATGGCCAACACCCATTCCCCCACCTCAACATCGTCCGAATTCACAAAAGACAGCGCCTTGAGTCCTTCTGTGTCTATCTTGAGCAGTGCCAGGTCTGTGGTTGGGTCTGTCCCGACAACAGTTGCTTTATACGTGCCGTTGTTATGGAGCGTCACTTCGATTTCGTCGGCCTGGTCAATAACGTGGTTGTTGGTTACGATATACCCTTTCGGGTTGATAATAACCCCCGAGCCGGTTCCCATCATGGGCATCTCGTCCGGTACTCCTTCCCGGTTCCCGTCTTCAGGAGTTTGTTGGGGATCCCGGAAATAGGGGGCAAACGGACCGTCCTTAAAGAATTCGCGGAACGGGTCGGGCAACTGGCGGTAACCGGGGTTCGGTTGCGCGCCCCGGGAGGTAATGTGGACCACCCCGTCCAATACTTTTGCAGCCGTTTTTGTAAAATCGAGGGGGGTTATGTTTCCGTCCTTGTCGGCAGTATACAACACAGGCCTGGTTACATCGGTGGTCACTTTCTGCAGCGCGACCGTATCACCCGATTGCCATTGGACCATTCCGACTACTGCGAGACTGACCGTCAGCGCTATCAGGGCAGACACCCAATACATGCGCTTGTTTGAGTTTTCTGGGGTTGATTTCATTTTTGAAAACTGTTTTGTTGCACAATGGTTTATGTTCCCTTGCCTTTGGACAAAGGGTGTGCCAATCCGGCGCCTGGGACTGCTAAATTTGTATTAAAAATGAGAGGGTTGTCGGCAAAAAAGGACCCTTCAGTCTGGAAGATGCCTGGTCGGGAGTTTTGTTAAAATTTTCATTCGTCTTAGGTCCTCTCTATGCCTGTCGACCATTTTCGCGTAGGTTTACACCGGGGCTTTTTGGCAGCGCCCCGTTGAATCCGTAATCAGCAAACCTAAATGACCTATGGCAAATTCGTATTACGACCCGGCCGATCTGAGGAAATTCGGTAAGATCACAGAGTGGAGTGAAGACCTGGGCGCTAAATTTTTTGACTATTACAACCGGGTTTTCGAAGACGGCGCCCTGAGTGCGCGCGAAAAGTCGCTCATAGCCCTGGCCGTTTCACATGTTGTCAAATGCCCGTATTGCATAGATGCCTATACGGTGGATGGCCTTAAGCGGGGGATTACCCAGGAAGAAATGATGGAGGCTGTGCATGTGGGGGCCGCCATTGAAAGCGGCGCAACCCTGGTCCACGGCGTACAGATGATGAATAAATACAATAAGCTCTCTATGTGACCGGGGCTGTCGCCCGGGCCCGGCAAACCGCGCGTTAACGTATCATGGCAACAAAATCCCTCAAAGCCAGAGAAAAAGAGCTGGCTCATGCCCAAAAACAACTGGAAATCCTCAGCGGAGGTCTTTTTGACAGCGGGGAATTGCCCCGGTTCAAAGACAAATTGGCAGCCTGCGGCCTGGGGCCCCTTCGCCCGACTGCCCTGGAAATCCTTCAGATCAACCTCGGGTACATGTGCAATCAGGTATGCGAACACTGCCATGTTGACGCCGGCCCGGACCGACAGGAGATCATGAGCCGGCAGACCATGGAGCATTGCCTGGAGGTTATTCGGCGAACAGGCGCCCATACGCTCGACCTCACAGGGGGCGCCCCGGAAATGAACCCGCATTTCCGCTGGTTCGTGGAAAGGGCTTCTGAAGCCGGTATTTCAGATTTTATCGTGCGCTCCAACCTGACTATTTTGCGGGCCAACAAGAAGTACTACGACCTGCCGGAGTTCTTTGCCCGCCACAATATCCATGTGGTTTCTTCCCTTCCGCATTACACCCGGGGGAAAACCGATAAGCAAAGGGGCAAAGGGGTGTTCGACGCCTCCCTGGAAGCTTTGCGCGAACT
>DATIPV010000009.1:0-3955 GCA_035471525.1 Robiginitalea sp. | reverse complement strand
TAAAAGGCGTGCAGGTGGTCATCCTGTACCCCGAGGGGAAAGTGAGCGAGGTGCAGGAGAGGCAACTGACCACCCTGGGCCAGAACATCAGTGCCCTGCGCGTAAAGGGGAGCTTCGACGATTGCCAGCGCATGGTCAAGGAAGCCTTTCTGGACGACGACCTGCAGAGGGCCCGCAGGCTTACCTCGGCCAACAGCATCAACGTGGCGCGCTGGATTCCGCAGATGCTCTATTACGTATTGGCCTGCCGGAGCCTAGGTCCGGAGGCCGGGCCGCCTGTCTTTTCGGTCCCCAGCGGCAATTTCGGCAACATCTGCGCCGGAATGCTGGCCTATAAAATGGGCATGCCCTGCCGGCAATTTATCGCCTCCACCAATGCCAACGATACCATCCCGCGGTACATGGCCGGGCAGGCTTACGAACCCCGCCAGGCCCTGGCTACCCTCTCCAACGCCATGGATGTGGCAGACCCCAGCAATTTTGTGCGCGTGCTGCAGCTCTTCGAAAACCGCTTCCCGGAGCTGGCCAACGTGCTCAGGGCCCGGTCTTACAACGATGACCAGACCCGGGGGGCCATGCGGGAACTGTTCGACACCTACGGCTACGTGGCCGACCCGCACGGGGCTGTGGGCTACCTGGGTCTGGCCGATTACCTGAAAGAACATCCCGGGGCCACGGGCATCTTCCTGGAGACGGCCCACCCCATCAAATTCAAGCCGGAGGTGGAGAGCTGCCTGGGCATTTCCCTGGAGCTGCCGCCCCAGATAAGGGGGGTAATGGGAAAACCGATGCAAGCCGTACCGGTTGCCGGTTACCGACAGCTCAAGTCGTTCCTGCTGGCGTCGCAGTA
Source organism: Robiginitalea sp. (assembly GCA_035471525.1). Lineage (GTDB taxonomy): Bacteria > Bacteroidota > Bacteroidia > Flavobacteriales > Flavobacteriaceae > Robiginitalea. Next base: position 3,105 of record DATIPV010000009.1, on the reverse strand, counting down.
AGGAGGTCGTATGGGGTCGGAAAGCCGTTCCCTTACGAACTATTTTCAATACCTTTGCCGCAACAAAATCGAACGTGATGAAAGAAACGGCCTTGGCCCGGGTACACCGGGCGCTCGGGGCAAAAATGGTCCCATTCGCCGGGTATGACATGCCCGTTTCCTACGAAGGCGTAAACGCGGAACACCAGACCGTCCGGGAGGGCGTGGGGGTTTTCGACGTCTCCCATATGGGGGAATTCCTGATCGAGGGGCCTCAGGCCCTCGGCCTCATCCAGTACGTCACTACCAACGACGCCTCCAAACTCGAGGTGGGAAAGGCGCAGTACAGCTGCCTGCCCAATGAACAGGGGGGAATTGTAGACGACCTTATCGTATACCGGGTAAAGGATGAGACCTACCTGCTGGTGGTGAACGCCTCGAACATCGAAAAGGACTGGGACCACCTCTCTAAATACAACGAGCGGTTCGGGGCCCGGATGCGGAATCTGTCTGACGCCTATTCCCTGTTGGCCATTCAGGGGCCCAGGGCTGCCGAGGCCATGCAACCGCTTACCTCCGCCGACCTGCAGGCCATCCCCTTCTATCATTTTGTGGTGGGCGATTTTGCAGGCATCCCCCATGTGATTATTTCGGCTACTGGCTACACCGGATCGGGCGGGTTCGAGATCTATTGCAAGAACGAGGAGGTGGAACAGATCTGGGAAAAGGTCTTCGAGGCGGGCGCCCCTTACGGCATCAAACCCATCGGGCTGGCTGCCCGGGACACCCTGCGGCTGGAAATGGGGTACTGCCTGTACGGCAACGACATCGACGACAGCACCTCTCCCCTGGAAGCAGGGCTGGGATGGATTACCAAGCTCGGGAAGGATTTCGTTAACCGGGATGGGCTGTCCAGGCAGAAAGAAGCCGGCGTTAGCCGCAGGCTGGTGGGCTTCGAATTACAGGAACGGGGGATCCCCAGGCAGGGCTACCCCATAACCGATGCGCAGGGGCAGGTACTGGGCCAGGTAACCTCGGGGACCATGTCGCCCTCCCTGAACAAGGGGATAGGGCTGGGCTATGTGCCTGTGGGGCAGGCAGCGCCCGGAACAACCATATACATACAGATCCGGAAGAATCTGGTGCCGGCCACCGTTGTGAAACCACCGTTTTACAGGGCCCAGGCATAAAATAGAAAGAAGGAAGGAGGAAGCAAGCGTGCGGGAAGCGGGAAGGAGGATACTCATTTTAGGGGGAAGCGGATTTCTGGGCCAGGCAATCTACCGCGAACTCTGCAATTATTTCGACACATACGGCACCTACTGCTCGGCGCGCAGGCGGTTCGAAGGGAACCGTCAGTTCCTTCGCTACGACATGCTGGAGGACGAGCTTGAACCCCTGCTTCGGGAACTTCGCCCCGATGTGGTGGTCTCTGCCCTCCGGGGCGATTTCGAGGCCCAGATCCAGGCCCATGCCCAGCTGGTCCGGTACGCCGGGCAGCACGACCTCCGCCTGGTATTTCTCTCCTCGGCCAACGTTTTTGACGCCTACAGCAAATTCCCGTCCTACGAATTTGACAAGACCCTTTCGGAAAGCATATACGGCAGGCTAAAGATCAGGATCGAGAACATGCTGCTGCGCATGGCTCACGAAAAGATCGCCATCCTGAGGCTGCCGATGGTGTTCGGGAACGCCTCGCCCCGCATCCGGGAGATCAGGGAAGCCTTATCCCAGGGGCAGGCCATTGAGGTTTTCCCCAACCTGGTCATCAACGTGACCACCGACGACAAGCTCAGTCAGCAGATCCACTATATCGTCAACCGCGACCTGCACGGCGTATTCCACCTGGGGTCGTCGGACCTGGTGCACCACGAAGATTTCATCCGGGAAATCTGCGGACACCTGGGTTCCCAAAAGCCGCTGCTCAAGCGGGTTTTCACCACCAACGACGAGCGGTACCTGGCCGTTCTCCCCAAACACAACCCCCTCCCGGCCAATCTGCAGCTGAGATACCAGGAGGTGATAGACTATCACATCCCGAAATAGGCAGGCAATTTTCGTACCTTTCGGGAAGGAACCCAAAACCATCTGCATGGAAAAATTGACCGCCCGGGCCATCGAAGAGGCCCTGAAGGAATTGCCCGGCTGGGAATACCGCGACCAGGCCCTGGTAACCGTGTTTGAATTTGCCGACTTCAAGGAAGCCTTTACGGCCATGAGCCGGATTGCTTTTGAATGCGAAGCCCAGCAGCACCACCCGGACTGGAGCAATGTGTACAACGAACTCGAAATACGCCTGACCACCCACGATGCCGGGGGCGTAACGGAAAAGGATTTCCGACTGGCTCAAACCATCGAGACCCTGCTGGCCGCTTCCTGAAAAAGGCCCGCCTCAGCAGGCTGTACGGGCTTGGCTGGAAGGGGAGAATTGCTACATTTGTGCTGCCAAAAATCGATTGCACCCATGGGAAGAGCTTTTGAATTCCGGAAAGCGAGAAAGTTCAAGCGCTGGGCCGCCATGTCCAAGGCCTTTACGCGCATCGGGAAAGACATTGTTATCGCCGTTAAGGCCGGGGGGCCTGACCCGGCTACCAACAGCCGCCTGCGCGCCGTGATCCAGAATGCCAAGGCGGTGAACATGCCCAAGGACAACATCGAGCGGGCCATTAAGCGTGCCTCCGACAAATCGCAGGGCGACTTCAAGGAACTGCTGTACGAAGGCTATGCCCCGCACGGCATCGCCGTTCTGATCGAAACGGCCACCGACAACAATACGCGCACCGTGGCCAATATCCGTTCCTACTTCAATAAATGCAACGGCAGCCTGGGCACCTCCGGTTCTGTGGAATTTATGTTCGACCACACCTGCACTTTCTGTATCGCCGCATCGGAGCTCGACCTGGAGGAGCTCGAACTGGAACTCATCGATTTCGGGGTGGAGGAAGTATTCCAGGACGATGAGGGCGTTCACATCTACGCCCCGTTTGAATCCTTCGGCGCCATCCAGAAAGAACTGGAATCGCGGGAGCTGGAAATCATATCCTCCGGCTTTGACCGCATTCCCCAGGTTACCAAGGAACTGAGCGAGCAGCAGGTCGAGGAGGTCGAAAAACTCCTCGAGCTGAT
>DATIPV010000008.1:0-6817 GCA_035471525.1 Robiginitalea sp. | reverse complement strand
GAAGCAATACAGCATCCCCATGGTACCCGGCACCGACCATCCGGTAAACGATCCCGGGGAAGTGCTGGAGGTTGCCCGGAACATCGGTTTCCCCATCCTGATCAAGGCTGCTGCCGGGGGCGGGGGCAAGGGCATGCGCATTGTAAGCCGCGAATCGGAGTTGAAAGAGCAGATAAAAAGGGCCATGAGCGAGGCCGAATCGGCATTTGGGGACGGATCGGTCTTCATCGAGAAATATCTGGAATCGCCGCGCCACATCGAGATACAGGTTTTGGCCGACCGGCACGGGAATATCGTACATCTTTTCGAGCGGGAATGCAGCATTCAGCGAAGGCACCAGAAAGTGGTGGAAGAGGCCCCCTCGTCCCTGCTTACCGAAGAGCAGCGGGCAGCCATGGGCGAAGCGGCCGTGAATGTGGCCCGCTCCTGCGGCTATGTCGGGGCCGGCACGGTGGAGTTCCTGATGGATGCCCGGGGGAACTTTTACTTCCTCGAGATGAATACGCGCCTGCAGGTGGAGCACCCGGTTACCGAGCTGGTTACCGGGCAGGATCTGGTCGAGCTGCAGATTCAGGTGGCGCGGGGGCTTCCGCTGCCATTCGCCCAGGAAGAGCTGCACCTGCAGGGCCACGCCCTGGAGCTTCGGGTATATGCGGAGGACCCGCTAAACGACTTTCTGCCCAGCGTGGGGAAACTGGAGCGTTACCGCCTGCCTGAGGGCCCGGGCATTCGGGTCGACAACGGCTTTGAGGAGGGCATGCAGGTCCCTATCTACTACGACCCCATGCTTGCCAAACTGGTCACATTCGGGGCCGACCGCCCTGCGGCCATACGCCGCATGCGCGAAGCCATTGCCTCCTATCAGGTGGAAGGGGTACAGACCACCCTGTCCTTCGGGGACTTCGTCTGCAGGCATCCGGCATTTTTAAGCGGGGATTTCAGCACGCATTTCGTACAGGAACACTACCGGCCGGAGTTGCTTCAGCAGGCCCACGAAGAAGAAGCGTCCGTTGCGGCCGGGGTGGCTCTCCGTCTGTACCTGGACGAAATACGGACCCTCCGAACCAACCAATCCTAAGCCATGGAAAAAAAGACCGAAGCACTGCAGAAACGCCTTGAAGAAGCCCGCCTGGGAGGGGGGGAAGCCCGCATCGAAAAACAGCACCGGCAGAAAAAGCTGACGGCGCGCGAGCGCATCCGATACCTGCTCGACCCGGCTTCCTTTGAAGAGCTGGGTATCCTGGTTACGCACCGCACTACCGAGTTCGGCATGGACAAACAGCAGGTTTACGGCGATGGGGTTGTTACCGGGTACGGGACCGTTGCAGGGCGCCTGGTCTACGTTTTCGCCCAGGATTTCACCGTTTTTGGCGGGTCGCTCTCCGAGACCCATGCCGAGAAGATCTGCAAGCTGATGGACCTCGCCGTAAAGGTGGGGGCCCCGCTTATCGGCCTGAATGATTCCGGGGGCGCCCGCATTCAGGAAGGGGTGCGTTCCCTGGGAGGCTATGCCGATATCTTCTACCGCAATGTGCAGGCTTCCGGGGTTATTCCCCAGCTTTCTGCCATTATGGGACCCTGCGCCGGAGGGGCCGTGTATTCCCCCGCCATGACGGATTTTATCTTTATGGTGGAAGGCACCAGCTATATGTTCGTGACCGGCCCCAACGTGGTGAAGACCGTAACCAACGAAACCGTGAGTTCTGAGGAACTGGGCGGCGCATCCACCCATGCCGTCAAATCGGGAGTGGCGCACCGGACCTCCCCGAACGACGTCGCCTGTCTGGAAGAACTGCGGATACTGTTGTCGTACCTGCCTCAGAACAACCGGGAAAAGCCGCCGACGGTTCCCTATCAGCTCGGCGAGGAATGGAGCGATGCTCTTACGGGCCTGGTGCCTGAGAACCCGAACCAGCCCTACGACATGAAGGCCGTAATCGAGGGTATAATCGACCCGGGGAGTTTTTTTGAGATCCATCGCGACTATGCCGACAACATGATCACCGGCTTTGCAAGGCTGGCCGGGAGGCCGACCGGGATTATCGCCAACCAGCCCCTGTCGCTGGCCGGGGTACTCGACAGCGACAGCTCCCGCAAGGCTGCCCGGTTCACTCGTTTCTGCGATAGCTTTAATATCCCGTTGCTGGTACTGGTAGACGTGCCGGGCTTTTTGCCCGGAACCGACCAGGAGTGGCACGGCATTATTGTACACGGGGCCAAATTGCTCTATGCCCTGAGCGAGGCCACCGTGCCGCGGATTACCCTCATTACCCGAAAAGCCTACGGGGGCGCCTACGATGTGATGAATTCCAAGCACATCGGCGCCGACCTGAACTTTGCCTGGCCCAGCGCCGAGATTGCCGTGATGGGCGCCAAGGGGGCCAGTGAGATCATCTTCCGCAAGGAAATCGCAGAGGCCGATGATCCCCAGCAAAAACTGGCCGAAAAGGAGGCAGAATATGCCGATGCCTTTGCCAATCCGTACGGGGCTGCCCAACGCGGCTTCATCGATGAGGTAATCCTGCCGCGGGAAACGCGCCGCAAACTGATCCGGGGATTTGCGAGCCTGGAGCATAAGGAGGTTTCCCAGCCCCGTCGCAAACACGGCAATATCCCGTTGTAGCAAGCAAGTTTTTTATGGCATGCAGCCTTCTGTCGCAGCTGGCTTACCCGCCCGCGCCATCCCTGCGCGAATATGCGGGGGTTTTCCTTTCCGGGTTGGGGCCGGGAAGCCTGAGATGGGGAGGTTTGCTTTCAGGCAGCGCCGGGGGAATATCCCCCTCCCCTCGGCGCAAAGATATTTCCACCCGCTGCAATCATCAAGCAGAGGCGAATGCGGAACCCCTGCACCGGATGCCATTTTTAGGTGAGCCCGCTCGAAACGGGTATCGGGCTAGGGCCGGTACAACACCCCGCTGCAGGAATCCCGGGAGGCACCGGTAACCGACGCCAGCACGTTGGTCTCCCCTTCCAGGCGCAGGGCCCCCAGCAGGGCAAACACCACGGCCTCCTTGAAACCGACCAGCTCGGCATCCGGCACCATCCATTGCACACGGTCACCCGATTTTTGTCGAAGCAACTCCATCAGGTAAGTATTGAAGGCTCCGCCCCCTGTTACCAATACCTTGACTTGAGAGTTTCCCGAAAGTTCGTTTACCTGCCCGGCGATTTGCCCGGCAATGTGCTCCACCCCCGTGCGCAAGTGGTCGGCAGGCGGGGCTTGATGTGCTTCCAACAAGGGCAGGATGGCGGCTGCAAACCATTCGTACCCCGTCGATTTCGGGAAGGGCTTGCTGTAATAAGGGAGGGCGTCCAATGCTTTTAAGAGACTGGGGATAAGTTGGCCGCTGCGGGCCAGCTCCCCGCCCGCGTCGTATTCTTTTCCGGCCTTCCGGCTCAGGTGGTTCAGCAGCATATTGGCGATGCCGATATCGAAGGCGATGCGCTGCCCTTCATTTTCAAAGGAAACATTGCTGATGCCGCCCAGGTTCAGGCAAAAGTCGAATTCCCTGAAGAGCAGCCGGTCGCCGATGGGCACCAGGGGGGCGCCCTGCCCGCCCAGGGCTACGTCGAGCGACCGGAAGTCGCCCACTACGGGCAGCTTGCAGGCCAGGGCCAGGTGCTGGGGACTGCCCAGCTGGAAGGTAAAGCCGCGTTCCGGGCGGTGGTGGACCGTATGCCCGTGGCTGGCCACGGCGTCGGCTTCAAGCCCGGTTTTATCCAGGAATTGCCGGGCCCGTTGCCCCAGCCAGGTGCCGTATTCGGCGTGGAAGGCCAGCAGATCTGAGGCTGGAATATGTATGGATTCCTCGAGCCGTGTCCGCATGGCAGGCGCGTACGAAAGGGCCTCGGTCGCCAGCAGCCGGTATGCCCAGCCGTCTGTTTTATTCGTCAATTCCACCAGGGCCAGGTCGAGTCCGTCGAGGGAGGTACCCGACATCATCCCGAGGATGCGGTGTCGCTTCATGGGGTATCGATTTTTAGAGGCACAGCCAGGCGTCCCGGGGCGGGAAGGGTATCCAGAAAATGCAGGGCTGCGGCTTCCTGGAAGGCCGGGAGGGGCTGGTAGGCGATGGTTACCCCCTTGGCCCGGGCCAGGGGAAGCCCTGCCAGGACATACGGGTTGCCAAAGTGATATACCAAAACTTCCCGCTCACTCAAGAGCCTGCAGAGGGCCCTATGGGCCGGTTCTGAAATGCCGAACCGGTTCGGCGGCTTCAGGCTGGGCGGCGCCAGGGCCAGTACCACCTTGTGCTGGGCGGGTAGGGGAAAGGCCTCCGGGTTAGGGTCTTTCAGGTACCAGTCGAGGGTTGCTGCCGGCCGGGCTTCCCCTTCGAGTAAATCTTCGAATGGGCGGGTGGTTGCCCCGCAACCCAGCAAGCCGAACTGGGCATTTCGGAAATGGCTGGCCAGGGTGGGGTGCCCCGCCAGGGATGTCAGGCAGTTTTGCGCCAGTTTCCGGTTGAGCACCTCTGGGGTGTATCCCGGTAAAACAGGTTGGTTATGGGAGGCAAATACGCCTTCTTTCAGCGCCCAAACCCGACTGAAATGCCTTTTGAGCTCGGCGGGGTCGGCTGCCTGTACGACGCGCTCGAGGGCCTGGGGGATGTCTTCTGCAAAACAGAGCAGGTCGTTGCCTGCCTGGAAGGCACGCAGGGCGGTTACCCCGGGCTCCTGCTCCCGTTTGCTCACGGCGTGCATATTCAGCGCATCGGTGATAACGGCCCCTTCGAAACCCAATTCGCGCCTGAGCAGTCCCTGGATGATGGGTTTTGAAAGGGTTGCCGGTGCGCCGGTGGGGTCCAGTTCCGGAACGGCCAGGTGCCCGGTCATAACGGCCGGGATCCCGGCTGCGATCAGGCGGCGGAAGGGGATGAGTTCCTCGGCCATCAGGTCGGGTTGCGATTTGCGGAGTACGGGCAGAGCCAGGTGGGAATCGGTGTCGGTGTCGCCGTGGCCGGGAAAATGTTTGGCGCATCCCAGCAGCCCCCCGTCGCGGAGCCCGCGGTAAAAGGCCACGGCCTTGGCGGCCACGGATTCCGGATCGCTGCCGAAGGAACGGTATCCGATCACAGGGTTTCGGGCATTCGTATTGCAGTCGGCTACCGGGGCCAGGTTCCAGTGTATTCCGGCGGCCCGGCAATCGGCCGCCATCCGAAGGCCCGTTTGGTACAGCAAAGGGTCGTCGTCTGCCAGGGCCCCCAGGGCGAGCGCATACGGGTACTGGGGGGTGTTTTCCACCCGCATGGCCAGGCCCCATTCGGCGTCCATGGCGATCAGGAGCGGATATTTGGCGGCGGCCTGGTAACGCGCGATAAGCGCCTTCAGTGTACCCAGGCTGTCGGGGTTTACGGGGATTTCTTTCTTGCCTTCGAAGTTGGTGGCGGCGCTGGCCCGGCTGTGGAAAAAACACAACCCGCCGATGTGGTGGTCGCGGATCAGGGCTTCCAGTTTTTGGATTTCAGCCTCGCTTTCGTTGATGAAGGCAGCGGGCATAAAGAGCTGTCCGGCCAGCTCCTTCGGGCTCAGGCGGTCGGCCAGGGTTTGTGCGGTTGGGAATTCAGCGGGCATTGGTTTCTGATTTTTTACCGTATTCGGCCGGGTAGCTGATTTTGCGGAGCAGTACAAAGACAGGGAGTGCTGCCAGTACTACCCATACAAAAAATCCGCTATACCCGAGCCATTGCTGTATATAGCCGCTCAGCATGCCGGGCAGCATCATCCCCAGGGCCATAAAACCGGTAGCCAGGGCGTAATGGGCGGTCTTGGAGGGGCCATCGGCCAGGTAGATCAGGTAGATCAGAAAGGCGGCGAAACCGAAGCCGTACCCGAATTGCTCCACCACCACGGTGGCAACCACCGCCCAGGTATGGTCGGCGGCCGTTAGGGCCAGCAGGGCGTAGAGGGCGTTGGGCAGGTTCAGGGCCAGTATCATGGGCAGCATCCATTTGCGAAGGCCGTCGCGGGAAATCAAAATGCCTCCCAAAATGCCCCCGGCCGAGAGGCATATTACCCCCACGGTGCCGTAAATAGTACCCACAGCCTCGGTGGAATACCCCAACCCGCCTGCTTCCGCTTTATCGAGCAGGAAGGGGGCGGCCATTTTGACCAGCTGCGATTCTCCCAGCCGGTAGGTGAGGATAAAGGCCAGGGCCCAGCCGATCTGCGGCTTGCTGAAAAAGCTGCGGAACACCTCCAGAAAGCCCGTGGGCTTTTCCTCGGGCGCCGCCTCTTCGTAAGCCGGGGTGGTAAAGTAGTTGGCGACGGTGAGACCCAGCATGAGCAGGGCTGCCGCGGTCAGGGTTACCGACCAGGCGCGGGCCGGGTCGCCGTACTGTTTTTCCAGGAATCCGGCCAGGATCACGATGAGCCCCTGCCCCGTAATCATGGCCAGCCGGTAGAAGGTGCTGCGCATCCCCACGAAAAAAGACTGCTTTTTCTGACTCAGGGCAATCATGTAATAGCCGTCTGAGGCAATGTCGTTGGTGGCCGAGGCAAAGGCGGCCATCCAGAAACAGGCCAGGGAGGTTACCAGGAAGCCGTCGGTGGGCAGGCTCAGGCCGGCACCCAGGAGGGCGGCCGAAATCAGCAGCTGCATGCCCAGAAACCAGCGGCGTTTGGTGCTGCGCAATTCCACCACCGGGCTCCAGAGCGGCTTGAGCACCCAGGGGAGGTACAGCCAACTGGTGTACAGCCCGATTTCGGCATTGCCGACCCCCATATTCTTGTAGAGGATCACCGAGACCGTAACCACCAGCACATAAGGGATGCCCTGGGTGAAATACAGCGTGGGTACCCAGGCCCAGGCCCGCTTGTC
>DATIPV010000007.1:0-3390 GCA_035471525.1 Robiginitalea sp. | reverse complement strand
GCTCCAACAAGGGCCCCCTGCTGCTCGAGGTCAATTCCTCCCCAGGCCTGGAAGGCATCGAGAGCGCTACCGGAAAGGATATTGCCGATCAGATGATCCGGGCTATCGAGCGGAAACTGAAGTATCATCCGCACCCCGGGGAAATTATGGTCTAAACCCGGTTTTTCAGTTTTTCGAGCATCACGGAGGTGGTCCGGTTCAGGTCGAATTCGGGTTTCCAGCCCCAGTCGGCCTGCGCCTCGGAGTCGTCTATGCTGCCGGGCCAGGTCTCGGCGATATCCTGTCGGAAATCCGGGGCATAGGATATCCTGAACCCGGGTTGTTGGGCGCGTATCGCCTCTGCCTGTTCAGCCGGCGTAAAGCTCATGGCGCTCAGGTTATAGGAAGAGCGAACCCGCAGCCGGTTCCCATCGGCCTGCATGAGCTCTATGGTGGCCCGTATGGCGTCGTCCATATACATCATGGGCAGGCGTGTGTCTTCCCGCAGGTAGCAGGTATAGGCATTTTTTTTCAGCGCCTCGTGGTAAATTTCCACGGCGTAGTCGGTAGTGCCCCCTCCCGGCTGCGTCTTCCAGCTGATGAGGCCCGGGTAGCGCAGGCTTCGCACATCCACCCCAAATTTGCGGGAATAGTACTCGCACCAGCGTTCGCCGGCCTGTTTGCTGATGCCGTACACGGTGCCCGGCTCCATGATGGTCGACTGGGGCGTATTTTCCCTGGGGGTGGTTCGGCCGAACACGGCGATGCTGGAAGGCCAGAACAGGCGCGAGATCTTCCGTTCCCTGGCCAACCGGAGTACGTGGAACAGCGAATTCATATTGAGGTTCCAGGCCCGGTCGGGAAACTTCTCGGCCGTGGCGCTCAACATGGCAACCATGTGGTAGATTTCGTCGACCTCATGATGCACAACGGCTTCCTCAACAGCATTGGGATCGGTGGCATCCAGGGTCTCAAAAGGGCCCGATTCCATCAACTCGCTCCCGCCATGGCGTATGTCGCTGGCAATGACCCGATCATTGCCGTGGAGGGAACGCAAGGCCAGGGTCAGTTCGGTGCCAATTTGTCCGCAGGCACCCACGATCAGTATGTTTTTGGGCATCAGAGCTCGCTTTTATTCCAACTGCCGGTAAAGATAACTCTTTGTAAAATTTGTACATTCGCCCTATGCGTATTTTGTCTGGTTTGATGCTGGGAATGCTGATGCTGATGGCCTGCCGGCAGGCAGAACCTGCCGCTTCCCCGGCCGAATCGCACCCGGCGGCCGGGCGCGATTCCCTGCAACCTCCTGCCACCCTTGCGCTCAGCGCCCAGGCTCAGGCCGTGATCGAGGGCTGGGCTGCTTTCAACAACCTGCAGCAACGCATGGAAACCTTGTTCCGTACCCAGCGGACCGAAGACCTCGAGCTTTTGCTCGAAGAATTGGTGGAAACCTGCAGGGAGCTGGAAACCTCTGAATTTCCGGAAGGCTTTGACCGCCCCTCTTTGCGAAGCCGCCTGAAGGTTTTGAGGACCTTCTTGCAGAAGACCCAGGCCGACCTGCACTACCGCCTCGATCCCCGTGAATCCCTGTATCAGGTCGCCGGGGCTCACAATGCCTTCCGGCAGCAACTCAACCGGGAAGCGGCTGTAAATCTGGATCCAACAATTTTCGATGATGAATAAGACAGTACTTGTAGCAATTGCCTGCCTGTCCCTGGGGGCACAGGCACAGCAATCCGATAAAGAGGCGGTGGATGCCCTGCTCGCCTCCTGGCACCAGGCAGCTGCCGGTGCCGATTTCGAAGCTTATTTCGGGGCGATGGCACCGGGGTCGGTCTTTATCGGTACCGATGCGGCCGAGCATTGGGACCGGGAGGCCTTTATGGCCTTTTCAAAACCGTATTTCGACCAGGGCAGGGCCTGGGACTTCAAGGCCCTGGAGCGTCATATCTACCTGAGCGGCGACGGGCAAATGGCCTGGTTCGACGAGCTTCTCGACACCTGGATGCAACTGTGCCGGGGGTCAGGGGTAGCGGTCAAAACGCCGGAAGGGTGGAAAATCGCCCATTATGTGCTTTCGCTCACCGTGCCCAACGAGGCCATTCAGGAAGCCATCGGCCTGAAAAGGGAGCCTGACAGCCTGATGCGCCACTCCCTGCTGCATCCGGAAACGGAAAAACAGTAATCGTATGAAAAGGAATATTCTGCTGTCCCTGACCCTCCCGGCAGCCCTGCTGTTGCTTCAGTGCCGGACCGAACCCGCCAAACCGGCAGACGCCGCTACATTCTACGACACGGAATTGTTCCGGGACGTGCAGCTATCCGGGATGTTTGCCGACTCCAAGTCCTTTGTCGACATGGAGCGCGACCGGCCCTACGCCGAACTGGAACAACTGTATCGGGAGCAGCGCGAGGCCCCCGGCTTTGACCTCGAAGCATTCGTGTCGGAGCACTTTGCTCCCCTTCCTGCCTATAATGCCGATTTCGAAACCGATCCCTCCCGCAATATGTTCGATCATATCAGCGCCATGTGGGAGGTCCTTAAACGCGAACCCCAGCCTGCTTCTGCCAGGGCTTCGGGCATCCCTTTGTCTCAGGAATATATCGTGCCCGGCGGGCGGTTCCGCGAAATCTATTATTGGGACAGCTATTTCACCATGCTCGGGCTGGTGGCGGACGGGCGCGCCGACCTGGCGGAAAACATGCTCGCGAATTTCGGCCACCTGATCGATTCCCTCGGTTTTATACCGAACGGCACAAGGGATTATTACCTGACCCGCTCCCAGCCTCCCTTCTTCAGCCTGATGGTGGAATTGCTCGCTGGCCAGGACCCGACGGTGCTTGCGCGCTATTTTCCGCAGCTTGAAAAGGAATATGCCTACTGGATGGATGGGGCCGGGGAACTCGATCCCTGGCAGGCTGCCCAACGGGTGGTGCGGCTCGACGGGGACACCCTGATGAACCGCTACTGGGATAGCGGTAGCAGCCCGCGTCCGGAGTCGTACCGCGAAGATGTGGAATTGGCCTCGGGCCTGTCTACAGAGGCTGAGAAGGAAGCCCTTTACGCCAATTTGCGGGCGGCAGCGGCATCGGGCTGGGATTTCAGCAGCCGCTGGTATGCAGCTGAAGGAGCTTTCGCCACCACCCAGACAACCGAATTGCTCCCCGTAGACCTGAATGCCCTTTTGTTCTTTATGGAAAACCTGCTCTCGGAAGGGTACCGGGACCAGGGACAGGAAGGGAAAGCCGACGCAATGGCCGAACGGGCTGCCCGCCGTCAGGCCGTAATAAATGGCATGCTCTGGGACCCCGAAGCGGGCTATTACGTCGATTATGATTTTCGCGATCGTATCGCGAGTGACGAGATTACCCTGGCCGGGGTATTTCCGCTGTACTTTGGTATGGCCTCTC
>DATIPV010000006.1:0-4483 GCA_035471525.1 Robiginitalea sp. | reverse complement strand
GAGGAAACCGCCCAGACCATAGACAGGGAAATATCCCTGATCGTAGAGGAGCAATATGCCCGTGCCGTGGACGTGCTCAAGAAGAATAAGGATAAATTGATCGAGTTGGCAGAGCGCCTGCTGGAAAAAGAAGTTATCTTTAAGGAAGATCTGGAAAAGATTTTCGGCAAGCGGCCTTTCGAAAAGTTTGATAAATTAGGCCAGGAAAAAGCCATAGACGTACCCGTTACGGACCAGGCATCGGCCGGCAAGGATAACACCCAGCCCGCCGGGGGAGACGAATCGGATACGCAGACCGAAGCGGAAGAGAAAACCGTGGAGGAGAAGGGCTGAGGGCACTGGTACCCGGTGGCCCGGGGGGGGCGACAAATGGACTAATTGCACGTAATGTGGCTATTTGATAAGCTTTTCGGGGGAGGTAAAAAGGCGAAGCGTTCCAAAGAAACGGTTCAGACCCGGGGTGTTCATATGCCCGACCTCAAAATCCCCGTAGACGAGAAGTTCACCATCCAGTTCAAGAAGAACGGGGGCAAGTTTATCTATTGCGACAATTTCGGGGAGGTTCTGGAAGCCCTTCAAAATATCCGGAAGGAAAACAGCTGGCAGGATGCCCCGTTTTTTACCCTGAACCCGGCCCTCAGGCAGCGGTTCTCAGACGAGCAGATCACTTTTGCCGACAGCATTAACGACGCCTCTGTCTTTTTCACTACCTGCGAACACCTGGTGGCGCAGAACGGTTCCATCCTGGTGAGCTCCAATCAACTCCAGGAGCTGAAACTGCAAGAGATCCCGGAAAACGTGATCGTTTTCGCCACTACGAGCCAACTGGTAGACACCATTAGTGACGGACTGAAAGTCATCAAGAAAAATTACAAGAACCAGATACCGGCGGGCATCACAACCCTGAAGCACTTTCAGCCCACCAACGAGAATGCGAAAGACTTCCTGACCTACGGGAGCAGTTCCAAGCACCTCTACCTTCTGTTACTGGAAGACCTGTAATATGAAAGAAGTATTCAGACGCCTGCTCACGGGCGCCCTATACGTTCTGCTTTTGCTGTCGGCCATTTTCATGAGCTCAGACGCTTTCGATTTCCTGTTCATGGTCTTTGGCCTGGCCTGCCTTTACGAATACAAACGGCTGGTGCTGCTGCGGGGCTACTATATTTTTATCGCCTACCTGGCGCTCTGGTGGGTTTTTATCTACCTGACGCGCGATCCCTGGCTCATCCGCACGCTGCTGGGGCTCACCCTGGTGGTGAACCTCTCCCTGATCGTCTTTTTGTACAGAGAGCGGAAAACACCCTTTACCACCGCGCAAAAATTCCTGATCGGTCTGTTTTACCTGGGGGGCGGGTGCATTTTTCTGACCATGATACCCTATAAGGACCAGACGTTCGCAAAATACCTCATAATGGGTATTTTCATCATGATCTGGGTAAACGACTCCTTTGCCTACCTGGTGGGCAGAACCTTGGGCAAGCGGCCCCTTTTCCCGAGCGTTTCCCCGAAAAAAACCATTGAGGGTGCCCTGGGCGGGCTGGTCTTTGCCCTGGTGGCAGCCGTGGTGCTGGGCTCGGTGGCCCCGGTGCTGAGAACTACCCAGTGGCTGGCCCTGGCCGTGGTATTGGTAAGCATGGGTACCTTCGGCGATCTGGTCGAATCCAAGCTGAAAAGGGTTGCCGGCGTAAAAGACAGTGGGGCCATCCTTCCGGGGCACGGGGGCATGCTCGATCGGCTCGACAGTTTGGTATTTGCCGCACCTTTCGCATATTTGACATTAATTGCATTGAGCTATGTTTCATAAGGAAGGACAAACCATTGTTCTAACCAGTTTCTTTCTGGTTTGTGCCGCCAGCCTGGGGGTGCATTACTATGTCCAGCCCGATTGGCTGCGCATCGGCCTGCTGGTGCTGCTCCTGGCGGGGCTGGTGCTGATCCTGCAATTCTTCCGCAACCCGAGGCGTACGGCACCCATGCGGTTCGAGGAGCTCGTGTCGCCCGTAGACGGCAAGGTCGTGGCCATTGAAGAAATCGAGGAAAACGAATACTTCAAAGACCGACGTATCCAGGTATCCATTTTTATGTCGCCCCTGAACGTGCACGTAACGCGCTACCCGGCCAGCGGCGTAATTACCTATTCCAAGTATCACAAGGGCAAGTACCTGGTTGCCTGGCACCCGAAGTCTAGTACCGAAAACGAACGCACCACCGTGGTTTTGCGCACCCCCCATTTCGGGGAAATTCTGTACCGGCAGATCGCCGGGGCCGTGGCCCGCAGGATTGTGAACTACGCCGAAGAGGGCGAAAGCGTGCACCAGGGCGAGGATGCCGGCTTTATCAAGTTCGGCTCGCGGGTAGACCTTTTGCTCCCGCTCAAGTGCCAGATTACCGTTAAACTGGATCAAAAAGTGAAGGGGGGCGTTACCTGTGTGGCTATCCTTCCCGGGCAGGCAGATGGAGAAAAATGAAGCATTACGGGCCGAATTTCTGAAAGCTGTTGAAATCGTAAACAGCTTTACCAAGCCATTCCCGGCCGACCTGTTGCTGAAGCTGTATGCCTATTACCGCATTGCCAACCAGAATTACAGCCATCCGGGCAGCAAAACCCCGCTGATAAACGCCTTCAAATCCAATGCCCTGATCCAGGCCCGCGATGTGACCCCTGAACAGGCCATGCAGGCGTATATTGATCTGGTAAAAAAGGAAATCCCCAGGCTTTAAGGAGCATCCTCATAGAGATCGCCGGCATCGGCCTGGCAAAGGTCCAGGAAAAACCTGCCGATCTGCCCCGTAAGGGCTTCGGCTATGCGCCGGCCCTTTTCAGCTGTGGCCCGCGCGGGGTCTCCCACTCCGGTATCTACCGTGGCCTGCGACCATTTCCGTTCCGACCAGGCCCATCCTTCCCGCAAACCCTGGATCTTGAAAGACCGAGAGGCACCACTGCCCCATTGGTCCCGGGGCAGCACCAGTTCCGGCCGCAGGTGCAGCAATAGGCTGGTCTCGACCTCATCGGCATGATCGCCGGGCGCCACGTCGAACCCAGACCGGTCGAGGGCCCGGAACCATTCGGCCAGGCAGATAAGCAAGTCGGGGTACCGCAGCCCCAGCTCCCGCAACAGGGCCTTGAAGTTATTGCCCCCGTGGCTGTTGAAAACCACCAACTTGCGAAGGCCCTGCCGGCTCAGGGTCGCGGCAATGTCGTCGAGGATGGCCAGCTGGGTGGTCGGGTTCATATTGATATCGAGATAGATGTCGGACTGCCCGGTATTGACCCCGAAGGGGATGGTGGGCAACACCACCACCTTGCCCCCGCGTTCCCAGGCATAGGCGGCCGCTGCGGCGGCCAGGGCATCGGCCTCGATTATGTCGGTGCCGTACGGGAGGTGGTAATTGTGCGCCTCTGTGGCCCCCCAGGGGAGAACGGCCACCTCGAAACGCGTTTCTTTCAGGGCTTTCCAGTTCGTTTCGGCAAGGATGTAAGGTCGTATCATTCAAATAGGGGTTAGGGCCTTGTTAGGGGGATACCTGCGTGGGCCGGTGGGCCATGCCTTCCCCGTATCCGAAATACAGGGCGCCCAGCAGGGTTATGACAAAATAGGCGGCCACCAGGGTGCTGCCGTTTGCCCACAGCAGGTCGAGGCCGAACCAGTCGCCGCTGCGGTAAATGAGCCAGAGGCCCGCCAGGGATCGAAGGATCTCAATCCATACGGCGTAGCCTTTGCGGTCCATCAGGCTGGTATAGCCGTAAATCCCCGCAAACAGGAAGAGTCCGAAAAGCAACAGTCCGGTGGCCGGGATCTGCCCGAAGTGGTAAAACATGAAAATGAGCAGGCCCAGGGTGGCAAACAACTGGAAAATGGCATATCCTTTGAGCAGGGGGCTGGCCGGGGTATCGTAGCGGTCAAAATGGTAGACGTCTTCGATGGCCGGTCGCGGGTAGCGCTGTGCCACATCGGCCGGCCTCCAGCCGGTGGGCATAAACCAGATGCGCAATTTGTCCCAGGGGCTGCGCGCCCGCCAGGCATCCAGGATAAGCCTCCAGAGGTGCTGGAAATTGATAAGGATGGGGTTCCAGGTGGCTGCCGGCTTGAGCACCCCGTACTGCGGGGGCACATCGTCCAGTTCTTTCTGGAAAGTGCCGAACAGGCGGTCCCAGACACAGAGAATCTGCCCCAGGTTCTTGTCGATGTACTCGGGGTTGATGGCGTGGTGCACCCGATGCTGGGAAGGGGTGATGATCAGGTACTCGAGCCACCCCATCTTCCCGATGTGCTGGGTGTGGTACCAGAACTGGGCAAAGAGGTGGATGGGCGCCAGAATGGCTATTACCTGCTCGGGCACCCCCAGCAGGGCCGCCGGCAGGAGCAGCAGCGGAAAATAACCGAGCAGGTTCGAAATGGGCTGCCGCAGGGCACAGGCCAGGTTGAATTCCTCGCTGCTGTGGTGGATCACGTGCTGGTTCCAGAAAAAGTTGACCCGG
>DATIPV010000005.1:0-3478 GCA_035471525.1 Robiginitalea sp. | reverse complement strand
TTTGTTGCTGGTATGGGCCCATATCCTCATTTATGAACCCAAGAATTTGCGCAATTGGCTGGTCCCCCTGGCCGCCATTGCTGCTTTTGCGCTGATCGGCACCGCGGCGGCCTATCTATTGGGGCAACCTCAGTATTTTGCGGAACATTACCGCTTCGAATGGGCCGGCATGGAAACCTACTGGGCATACTGGGCTCATGGGTGGGAATTCGCATTGTTCCTGGCCGCGGTTTTGCTGGCAGGTTTCCTGGCGTTCCTGAAGCTCGGAAAATCGGGCCAGACTAAAATCCTGCCCATGCGCCTGACCGCTCTGACCCTGCTCGTGGGGCTGGCTGTGGTTGTATTCTGGAGCTCCGGGCAAAATTCGCCTGTTCTGCTTCTGTTTTATCCGTCGGCGGTATTCCTGAGCAGGTATGTGGAAACCGTACGTCGCAACATTATCCGCGACGGCATTTTATGGGGTTGCCTGGGGCTTTGCCTGGCGGTCTTTCTCCAGGGGTGGGTTGGCAAATAAGCGGTATCTTTGCCCAAAAAGCGTAAAACATGTTCAGTGAACAGGCATTCGGGATATTTGAGCAAAGCATTGCGGACTACCACCGCCTGGACCGCGTAGACCAGCCCCTGGTAAATCCGTACCCCCCTTCGGACATTGCACACCTGCTCTACCGAAAGAACTGGATCGACACCGTTCAATGGCATTTCGAAGACCTCATTCGCGACCCCGGGATTGATCCGGGTGAGGCCTTGACGCTCAAGCGTAAAATTGACGCCAGCAATCAGGACAGAACCGATCTGGTCGAATACATCGACAGTTATTTCCTTCAAAAATACCAATCGGTAGAAATGCAGCGGGGGGCGACCATAAATACGGAGAGCCCGGCCTGGGCCGTCGACCGGCTGTCTATCCTCGCCCTGAAGATTTACCACATGCGCGAAGAAGCGGCACGGGCAGATGCCGATTCGCTGCACCGGGATGCCTGTCAGGCAAAACTGAAGGTATTGCTGGAACAGAAAAAGGACCTCTCTTCTGCCATCGACCAATTATTGGCCGACATCGAAGCCGGACGCAAGTACATGAAAGTCTACCAGCAGATGAAAATGTACAACGACGAGCAGTTAAACCCGGTTTTGCGTGAAAGAAGGCAGTAGGCAACATCTCATCGTTTTGAGGCTCTCGGCCCTGGGGGATGTGGCCATGTGTGTTCCGGTTATTCTGGCATTCAAACGGAGCTTTCCCCAATGGGGCATCACGGTGGTTACCAAAGGACCCTTCGCACCGATTTTTAGCAGAATTCCGGGGGTAGGAGTGCTTCCGGCCGACACAAAAGGCCGACACAAAGGACTTGCGGGCCTGAGGCGTCTCGGGCGGGAGGTGAGAGACCTGCAACCGGCTTGCATTGCGGACCTGCACAATGTGCTGAGGACAAGGATTCTTTCTGCGTTCCTGTCGGGTTCCGGAATACCTGTTCGAACGATTGATAAAGGAAGAGCCGAAAAAAAAGCTCTGACGAGTTCCCGGCATGGGCGATGGGCACCCTTAAAATCTACCCACCAGAGGTATGCCGGGGTTTTCAGGGAATTGGGATTTGACATTGCGATCGCTGAAAACGACCGCCTGCAACAAGAGAGCTGGCCGCAGGAACTCCTTGCAGACAGGGCCCCGGCAGGTTGGCACAGGATCGGCATTGCCCCCTTCGCGGCCCATGCCGGAAAGTGCTACCCCGAAAGCCTTATGACGGAGGTCATTGATCGGTTGAGCCAAATGGGGTCGTGCAAGATGTACCTGTTTGGAGGCGGAAAGGCCGAAACCGAAAAGCTTTCGGTATGGGCAGAGAAATACCCTCATTGTGTTTCTGTGGCCGGGAAGGCCTCCCTCTCGGAAGAATTGGCCCTGATTTCCAATCTGGACCTGATGGTTTCGATGGACAGCGGCAACGGACATTTGGCGGCTATGTACGGTATTCCGGTGGTAACCCTTTGGGGGGTTACCCACCCCTATGCCGGTTTTGCGCCGATCGGGCAGCCAGAATCGTATTGGCTACTGGCCGACCGGGAAAAATACCCCCGGATTCCCACGTCAGTGTACGGAAATAAACTCCCGCCCGGATACGAAAAGGCCATGGAAACCATTGCCCCTGAGCGGGTTTGCGAGCTAATAGCCAAAATTCTGGCCCGCCCCGACGAATCTCAGGCGATTACGACAGGCGAAAGAGACCTGAAATAGAAACGCATCTGCTGGATGTAATTATACCGCAACATCCGGGCGTTTCCCCCGACCATCAACGTCCGGATCCCGAAGTAGGAGGCCATAATATAGGAGGCCACCCCTTCACTGTCTATGTGCCGCTCTACAAACCCGTCGGATTTGCCGCGTTGCAAAGCCGTAACCAGGTTTACTTCCCACACCTTGCAGATGTCCCTGAGGTATTGGACGATTTTCTCGTTTCGCCCATTGAATTCGGTCATGAAATTGGCCAGGACGAAGCCGAAATCCATTTCGTTGTGCTCGGCGGTTTGCAGGGCGTCGTCGAGGCAGATCTCAATAGCGCGCAGGGGATTGGGTTCCCCTTCTATGGGCTCTATAAGCATGCTGTAGACTTTCCGGAAAACCAGGTTCTGTACAATGCTGATGAAAAACTCTTCCTTGGATTGGAAATGGTAGTAGAATGCCCCTTTGGAAAGGTTGAGCTTCTTAAGGATGTCGTCGATGGAGGTGTTGTAGTAGCCCTGGGTGTAAAATAATTCCAGCCCGGCGACTTGCATACGGTGCATGGTAGCCATGCGTTTGAGGTTCTTGTCCATTTTTTCAGAGATTTGGGGAAACCGACTAATCGGTCTCATACAAAGAACCGGCGGCGTACGAAAAGGGTCAGGATTATAAGACAAAGCCGGGAAAAATATCGACCAGTGGTAAAATATCCGACCAACAACCTGTTTTTTAAAATCTGAAACCGACCAGGCAGTCGGTTTAACGCATCGAAAAACCGGATAAACGGAAACGGATAGCTGGCTTTTAGGTTCTGAATCTAGGCAACAGTGCCCTGACAGCTGCTCCCTGCCCCGGCCGTACAGCCATAACAGTGCTGCGAAATCAGGATATCCCTGTTGACGACCAGGTCTTCCTGGAAATCGGAGATATGCCGGATTGGGTGGGCAATCTTGAGATTGAGCATCTGATTGAAATCGCAGTCGTACAGTCCGCCGTCCCAGCCCACTGAAATCGTATTGGTACACATAACATTTCGCACAGCCGCGGGGTTAAAGGCGTCTACCAGGGCCGTCATATAGTCTTCGAAATTCCCGGAGGCGAGCAGGTAATCGAGAAACCGGGAAATCGGCAGGTTTGTAATGGTGAAAAGGCGGTGAAACCGGATTCCGAATTGCTCCAGAAGCGATTTTTTAAAATCGGCCTCCAGGGCGCTTTGATCGGCCGGCAGGAATGCCCCTGCAGGATTGTAAACCAGGTCGAGCCTCAGTG
>DATIPV010000004.1:0-2662 GCA_035471525.1 Robiginitalea sp. | reverse complement strand
ACCCGGCCAAAAAGCCGGTCATCCTCATGTCGCATCAGGATGTGGTACCGGTAGACCAGCCCACCCTCGGCAAATGGGAGGCCGGTCCCTTTGAAGGGGCCATTACAGACACCGAGGTAATCGGCCGGGGGGCCCTGGACGACAAGAGCTCCCTGGTGGCCGTGCTGGAAAGCGTGGAAAGGCTGCTCTCCGAAGGCTACGAGCCTTCGCGAACCTATTACCTGGCCTTCGGGCACGACGAGGAAGTGGGCGGGTCCAACGGCGCCTCCAAAATCGCGGAATACCTGAAAAATCAGGGCGTACAGGCCCTGATGACCCTCGACGAGGGCGGGTACATCGCCGAGGGAATGGTGCCTGGCGTAGACCAGCCACTGGCCATGATCAACCTGGCGGAAAAAGGTTTTGCCTCGTTCCGACTCATCGTGGAAACCGGGGGCGGCCACAGCTCCAACCCGCCCCGGGAAAATACCATCGGCATGCTGGCCCAGGCTATCGTCGACCTGGAGAACAACCAACTGCCCTACAAGCTGGTGAACCCGATCGATTACCAGCTCGAATACCTGGGCCCGGAACTCCCCTTTACCCAGCGTCTGGCCTTTGCCAACCCGTGGCTTTTCAAAAAACTGCTCCTGGAAGGGATAAATGCGCATACCACCACGGCCCCGACCATTATCGGGGGCGGGGTAAAGAACAACGTAATCCCCACCGTGGCGGAGGCCACCATCAATTTCCGGATCTTGCCGGGTGAGACCATTGAATCGGTGCGGGAGCATATACGCGAGATTGTGCACGACAGTATCCGGATTGAAACGGTGGGCTTTCTGACCAACCCCTCCCCTGTTTCGTCGGTCGATTCGGAAGGATACCGCATACTGGAGCAAACCATCCGCTCCCTCTTCCCCTCGGCTGTGGTGATTCCCGGCCTGGTAGGCGGGGGAACCGATGCCCGCTACTTTTACGAGCTCTCAGACGACGTGTACCGTTTTTACCCGGTACGCCTCAGCCCCGATAGCTTCGAGCGCTTCCACGGCATAGACGAAAAGATTTCCCGCAAAAACTACGCAGAACTCATCGGGTTTACCTACCAGCTGATCCGAAACCTGGACCAGTAAGGAACGACTTCACAAAATACAGCTGCGATGCGGGGCCTTTGGGCCCCGTTTCCGTTTAATGCCCCAGAAATATCTTTCTGAAATTATTTTTTAGTATATTTGTTTTACTTTTTAAGTATGCTTAAATATTGTTTTCAGCATGAAGAACCCGGTCTCCATCGCCACCGAAAATTTTGTCAAGACCGTATACCAGTTCGACCAGAAGAAAGGATACGACACGCGGCCGGGCACCATAGCCCGCGAACTGGGCATTTCGAATGCCGCGGCCACCGACATGGCGCGGAAACTGGCGCGCAAAGAGCTGATTGAATACGAAAAATACAAGGAACTCCGCCTTACGCCGGCCGGCCGCAGCATGGCACTGGGCATTATCCGCAAACACCGGCTCTGGGAGACCTTCCTGCACCAGGTCTTCGGGCTGGGGATGCACGAGATCCACCGGGAAGCCGAATTGCTCGAACACCTCACCTCCGACTTCCTGGCCGATCGCATCAGCCACTTCCTCGGGCACCCGACCACTGATCCGCACGGCGACCCGATTCCCGACCCGGCCGGGGAATTGCCCGACGATCCCGGTGCCGTATTGCTTTCCCAGGCTCCTGCCGGGTCGGTGTACGAAGTGAGCCGGCTGTCGGGTTCTGAAAAGGAGTTCTTTGATTTCTGCCAGGCCCGGGGCCTGACGGTTGGCACGATGCTGCGGGTCAAGAATCAAATCCCCAATCCCCGCATGACGGAGATTGAAATGGGCGGCTCCATTCTGCTGCTTCACGCCGGTCTGGCCCAAATCCTGCACGTGAGGCCCGTCGCAGTCCTCCGCCCTGATACCCGAACCGGAACCCCCGTCAATCAGACCCGACCATGAACCCGACCGCACCTCAACTGAGCTTGTTGCTGCAAAGCGGGCCCGGCGTAATGCTGGGCTACGGCCTGCTGGCCGTGGGGGTCCTTGTGTGGGTCTTCTGGCCGGGCAAAGGACTCTGGGCCCGCCTGAGCCGGGGCCAGATGAACAGCCAGCGGGTTTTGCTGGAAGACGCCCTGAAATACCTTTTCGACTGTGAGTACCGGCAGCATCCCTGCGAGCTCAACAGCCTGGCCGGAAACCTGAACATTTCCCTAGACAAGGCCAGCCGGCTTGTGGAGCGCTTGCTGCACATGGGGCTGATCTCCATGAGCGGCCAAACCCTTTCGCTCAGCGATACGGGCCGCTCGTATGCCCTGCGGGTGATCCGCGTGCACCGCATCTGGGAACGCTACCTGGCCGACGAGACCGGGGTGGCCCAGGCCGACTGGCACCATGAGGCAGACCGCATGGAGCACCAGGTTAGCCCCGAGGCTACCGAAAGGCTGGCTGCCCAGATGGGAAACCCGGTTTTTGACCCGCATGGCGACCCCATTCCGACTGCTGACGGGGAATTGCCCGAGCTGCGTGGCAAACCCCTGAGCCAGCTTGCGGAAGGAGACCTGGGGCGCATAGTGCATATCGAGGATGAGCCGAAAAGCATTTACGAACAGCTGGTGGTGGAAGGCCTCTACCCGGGCATGCCCGTCTA
>DATIPV010000003.1:0-4645 GCA_035471525.1 Robiginitalea sp. | reverse complement strand
TCAAAGGGGCCACCAACGACATGGATTACATGAATTTCATCGCCAACGAAGATATTCAGCGCCGGATTGACCAGGGCATGAAAGACACGGACATGCCCCTTACCCGCGAAATCCCGTCCAAGAAAGTGCCGAATTATATTTTCCGCAACAACGGCGACCTGAGCTTTACGGATATGACGGGTACCTGGATGGCCTCGGTTCCCTCCTACAGCAACGGGTGCGCCTATGCAGACTTTGACGGGGACGGCGACCTCGACCTGGTGGTCAACCGGGTCGACGACACGGCCGCCCTGTTCGAAAACACTTCGGCCCCAAGGGCTTCCCTTGAAATCCGTTTCCAGGGTGCCCCGTCCAACTCCGAGGGAATCGGCGCCAGGGTTCTCGCCTATACCGGCAGGCAGCTTGTTGCCCAGGAAAACCAACCCACCCGTGGCTTTCTTTCGGCCGTTCCCCCCACTGTGCACCTGGGCCTGGGGAAGGCGGCCAGCCTGGATTCCCTGATGGTCATCTGGCCCGGGGGAAGCTTTCAAACCCTCAGAAACCTACCTGCAAAAGGGGCGCTCGAACTGCGTCAGGCCGAAGCTTCCGGTCAGTACTACCCCGGGCCCTCCGGGACGGGCCCGGCATATTGGGTCCGTTTGGATTCGCTGGTCGATTTCAGGCACCGGGAAAACCTCAGCCTCGACTTCGACCGGGAGCCCCTGATCGTCTTTGCGGGTTCGAACCGGGGGCCGGCAGTTTCAGTAGCCGACCTGAACCGCGACGGGCTCGACGATTTCTTCATCAGCGGTGCCAAGCGGCAGCCCTCGGCCCTGTACCTGCAAAAGCCGGGCGGCCGCTTCGATCCTGCCCAGGAAGATCTGTTTGCGCCCGATGCCCTCAGGGAAGATACAGCCCCTGTCTTTTTCGATGCCGATCGGGACGGCTGGACAGACCTCCTGGTAGCCAGCGGGGGAAACGAATTCAGGGACGGGGATCCGCTGCAGCCCCGCCTGTACCTGAATCGGGGGGGTGAGCTGCAGCCCCCCATCCCGTTATGGGAAGGAGCCTTTCCGAATGCCTCGGGGGCAGACACGCTCGATATCGACGGAGATGGGGATACCGACCTGCTCTTAACGGCCGATGCCGTACCGGGTGCCTTCGGGGAGACACCCCGACATTTTCTGCTCGCCAACGACGGCGCAGGGCATTTTCAGGATGTCACCATTCAGCAAATCCCTGAGCTGCTCGAATTCGGGGCTATCAGCGGCGTGGTCTGGGCCGACCTGGACGGAGACCGGCAGCCGGAGCTGGCCGTAGCCGGCCCCTGGTCGCCCGTGGCCGTTTTTAAGCAAAAAAATGGGCGATGGCATCGCCTCCAGGGCAACGGCCTTGGCCAAACCGAGGGCTGGTGGAACAACCTGAAAGCAACCGACATCGACGGAGACGGAGACCTGGACCTGCTCGCCGCAAATTGGGGGCTAAACAGCAAGTTCAGGGCGTCCCCCGAACAGCCTGTAAGATTGTACCGGTACGATTTTGATGGCAACGGCTCCGTGGAGCCCCTGGTCACCTATTACCACAAAGGGGTTGAAACTCCCTTTGCGTCGCGGGACGAACTGGCCAAACAAATGCCCTTTCTGAACAAGAAATACCGAACCTATGAGGGTTTTGCCCGCGCCTCTCTGGCAGAAGTGTTCGGGCAGGATGGCCTGGATGCCGCTGTGCGCAAAGAAGTAACCGAGCTGGCGAGCTGTCTTTTCCTGAACGACGGGAAGGGGCATTTCGAGAAAAAGCCGCTTCCGCGTATCGCCCAGGCCTCCGCCCTTTTCGATTTCGGGATCGCCGATTTTGACGGGGATGGCAGGCCCGATTTATTCCCGGTGGGGAACCTGCTTCAAATCAGCACCCAACTGGGGCGGCTGGATGCCATCAATGGATTAATTTTGCACAACGAATCAAACGGGGAATTCACGTGGGCAAATCTGCTGAATGCTCCGCTTTCCGGAGCCTGCCGGGCCATTGATACCCTGAGGATCGATGGGAAGAAAACATTTATCATTGCCAGGAACGACGATACCCCCGTTTTCCTGACCCAAGTTAAACAGTGACATGAAAGCAACGACTGCCCTATTGATAACCCTGCTGGCCCTGCTGTCGGCCTGTTCGACCCAAGAGCCATCTGCCGATACCGGGGAGGAACTCTCTACGCTCTTTACCCTGCTGCCCCCCGACAGCACCGGCATCGCCTTTGTGAACCAGGTAGAGAACCAGAAAGATTTCAATATTTTTAAATACCGGAACTTCTACAACGGGGGGGGCGTGGCCGTGGGCGACATCAACAACGACGGCCTGGCAGACATCTTCCTCACCGGGAATATGGTCGCGAACCGGCTCTACCTGAACAAAGGGAACTTCCGCTTCGAGGATATATCCGAAAAAGCAGGGGTGCTGGGCAGCAAACCCTGGTCGACGGGGGTTACCATGGCCGATGTGAACGCCGACGGGCTGCTCGACATCTATGTGAGCAATGCCGGGAATATGGAAGGCAACAACCACGACAACGACCTGTACATCAACAACGGAGACCTGACCTTTACCGAGCGGGCGCACGAATTCAACCTGGCAGAAACCGGCTTCACCACCCACGCTACCTTTTTCGATTACGACAAGGACGGCGACCTGGACGCCTACATTCTCAACAACAGCAATATTCCGGTAAGCAGCCTCGGCTATGCGGAACAGCGCGACGTGCGGGCCCAGGATTGGGAAGGCGTGCCACATATTTTCCGGGGCGTGGGCGACATGCTCCTGCGCAACGACGACGGGCACTTTACCGACGTCAGCGAGCAGGCCGGGATATACGGCAGCCTCATAGGCTTTGGCCTGGGGGTGCTGGTGTCGGACTTCAACCAGGACCTTTATCCGGATATTTACGTGTCCAACGATTTTTACGAGCGCGATTACCTCTATATCAATAATCAGGACGGCACCTTTTCCGAGCAGATCGAGAAATGGACCGGGCACCTGAGCCTGTCGGCCATGGGCATAGACATCGGCGACATCAACAACGACGGGCTGCAGGACGTGTTTATTACCGACATGTTGCCCGAAGCCGAACAACGGGTAAAATCGGTTATGGAATTCGAGGGCTACAATGTATACAAGCTCAAGGAGGGCAAGGATTTCGGCCACCAGTACATCCAGAATACGCTCCAGCTGAACAACGGCAACGGCACTTTTTCAGAAGTGGCCTATTACAGCGGGGTGGACGCCACCGACTGGAGCTGGGCCGGCCTCATGTTCGACATGGACAACGACGGGTTGCGCGACATCTTCGTTACCAATGGGATAAACCACGACCTGACCGACCTCGATTTCGTCGACTTTTTCGCCAACGAGATCATCCAGAAAATGGCCCTGACCGGCCGGAAGGAATCCATCGATTCCATTATCCAGAAAATGCCTATCAAACCGCAGGCCAACTACGCCTTCCGGAACAAAGGGGATATCACCTTCGAAAACGCCAATGCCGCGTGGGGCTTCGAGACCCTGACGCGTTCCAACGGGGCGGCCTATGGGGACCTCGACAACGACGGCGACCTGGACCTGGTAATCAACAATGTTAACATGCCGGCCTTTGTATACCGCAACAACACTGAGGCCCTGAAAGACCACCACCACATACGGCTGCATTTTAAGGGAAGCGGCAAAAACCCCTTTGCCATCGGCACCACTGCCCGGCTTTATTTCGGCCCCCATACGGTGGTGCAGGAGCTGGTCCCCTCCCGGGGCTTTCAGTCGTCCATGGATTACGTGATGACGCTGGGTCTGGGGGAAGCCCGTTTGATCGATTCCATAAGGATTATCTGGCCCAACGACAAAACCACCCTGCTCAGGGAAGTGGTGGCCGATACGGAGCTAACCCTCTCGCAAGACGAGGCGACCGACACCTATGCGGCACCCGTCGGCAGGGCGGTCAAAACCCTGCTCACCGAGGTGCCCCTCCGCAATGTTCAGACCCATCGTGAAGATTTGTACAACGATTTTGATCACGAAGGGCTTATCTATGAAAAATTATCGCAGGAGGGTCCGGCCCTGGCCGTGGGAGATGTTAACGGCGACGGGAACGACGACTTTTACCTGGGGGGCGCACACAGGCAGTCGGGGGTGCTGTACCTCCACCGGGGCGCAGGCAATCTGAGCCCGGGCAAAACTCCGGCTTTCGAAATGGATGCCGATTACGAAGACACGGCGGCGGCCTTTTTCGATGCCGACGGGGATGCCGACCTCGACCTGCTGGTGGCCAGCGGGGGCAACCAGGCCGGGATGCAGCGGAATTACCGCCCGCGCCTCTACCTCAACAACGGGAAAGGGGGCTTTACCCGTTCGGCCCAGGAATTGCCCTCGGCTTCCAAGAACATGTCGACCGTAAATCCATTCGATTTTGACGGCGATGGGGATATGGATGTCTTTATCGGTTCCCGGTCGGTGGTGGGCGTGTACGGGGTAACACCCGATCAGCTCCTGCTTGAAAACCAGGGCGACGGCACCTTCCGGAACGTAACTGAGCGCCTGGCCAACGACCTGAAAGAGGCAGGCATGGTTACAGCCGCCACCTGGGCCGATCTGGACGGGGACAACCGCCCCGACCTGGTTACGGTCG
>DATIPV010000002.1:0-1923 GCA_035471525.1 Robiginitalea sp. | reverse complement strand
CTGGAAGGCAGCCGGCATACAGGGCTGGTACTTCGCCGACCGGGAGGAGCCTGTCCTGGAAACCGTGCGCCGCATGGCTGCCCTGCCCATGGACGCACACCCGGGCACCCGATACGTCTACGGCTATTCCACCGACATTCTGGGGGCGGTTATCGAAGTGGCTTCGGGCCTGTCGCTGGATGCATACCTGAATGATCGGATCTTCACCCCCCTGGGGATGAACGACACCTATTTCTACCTCCCATCCGGCAAAGCGCCGCGCCTGGCAGTGGTTTATAACCCGGGCGAAGGGGGAGGTCTGAAGCGCGCCCCGGATGGCCCGGGCATGGATACCCAGGGCCAGTATGTCTCCGGCCCCCGCGCGAGCTTTTCGGGCGGGGCCGGCCTGGTTTCCAGTGCGGCCGACTATTATCGGTTTCTGCAAATGATGGAAAACGGAGGGGAACTTGACGGGGTGCGCCTGCTGTCGCCCCGCACGGTAACCCTGATGACTGTAAACCACCTGCCCGACAGTGCGGGATGGAACCAGGGCTCAGGTTTCGGGCTTGGCTTTTCGGTGGTGACCGACATGGGCAGGAACGGGGCCTACGGTTCCGAAGGTACCTTCGGCTGGGGCGGCGCCTATCATTCCACGTATTGGGTCGACCCGGCCGAAGAACTCATTGCAGTGTACTTTACACAGGTGCGGCCCGGCCCCCGGGTAGCCGACCATGCCGTGCTACGGAACCTGGTGTACCAGGCCCTGGTCGATTAGGCCTGGGCGGTCCAGTATTTGCCCAGCCGCGAGACGAGCTTTTCCACGCTCAGCCCCTGTACGATGATGGAGAAAATGACCACGACATAGGTAACCACGAGGAAGAGTTCCCGCTCCATGGAGGCGGGCAGCCCCAGCGCCAGGGCAATGGAGATGGCCCCGCGCAGGCCGCCCCAGGTCATCACCAGGTGGGTATGCGGCACAAAGCCCAGCCGCTTTTCGAACAGGGCAATGGGCAGCAGCAGGGACAGGTGCCGGCACAGCAGGGCAATGGGGATCATAAGCAATCCCGCCAGCAGGTATTCAGACCGGTATTCCAGTATTAGGATCTCCATCCCGATCAGCACGAAGAGCACGGCGTTGAGCAGGATGTCGATCAGTTCCCAGAACTTGTCCACATAGGTTTCGACCGTCAGCGACATGGCACGGCTGCGGGCCTGGGGCCCGCCGATCATAAGGCCGGCCACCACCATGGCCAGGGGGCCTGACACATGGAGGTACGATGCAACTGCCATCCCGGTCATGACGGTGGCCAGGGTCAGGATCACCTCAATGGCGTAATCGTCTATGGAGCTCATCATGCGGTAGGTGATCAAGCCCAGCCCCATGCCGAGCAACAAGCCGCCAAAAACTTCTACCGCAAAGAGCTGGAATACCCCCCCGACCGAGATATCCGCTTCCGTCCCGGTTGCCAGGCTGTACAGGGTGAGGAACACGACAACGCCCACCCCGTCGTTGAACAGGGATTCCCCCACGATCTTGATCTCGAGCTTCTTGGGGGCCCCGGCTTTTTTCAGGATCCCCAGCACGGCGATGGGGTCGGTGGGGGAGATCAGGGCGCCGAAGAGCAGGCAGGGCAGCAGGCCTACCTGCAGGCCCAGCAAGGGCAACAGGTAATAGGTGGCCCCGCCGATGAGGAAGGTGGAGACCAGCACCCCGAAAGTAGAGAATACGACCACGGGCCATTTCTGTTCGTTCAACTTGTTGAGGTCGGTATGCAGGGCGCCGGCAAACAGCATGAACCCGAGCATGTGATCGAGCAGCACGCTCTTGAAGTCGATCTGGGAGATCACATAGCGTTCGGCAGTCAGCAGGCGCGGATCGAGGTAACTCAGCGCAAACACCACCAGGGTAAAGGCGATGGTGATCACGGTGAGCCCAATGGTGTT
>DATIPV010000001.1:0-3996 GCA_035471525.1 Robiginitalea sp. | reverse complement strand
CAGGAATTTGGAACCGGTTACGCAGCCGGATGCTCCCCAAAAGTGCAGTGTTGCCAGGTTCATAATCAGGTCTTAAGGTTACACAAAAGCCTGAATTCATTCAGGATGCGCGATTTCCGTTCGTCGGGTATGCCCAGGTGGTCGAGGTAGTAGGGGGCCTGCAGGAGCTGCCGGCAGAGCACTATTTCTCGGGCCAGCAAAAAATCCTTTTCCCGGTTGCTGAGCTGGACGCTTACCGTAATGGGATACAGTTGGTGGCGGTCTATCCGGTCTTTCAGGCTCTGCCCCCTCGGGTGATTCCAGCTGAGCAGGTACATGCCCACGCACTTGCCATAGACCTCGGCATCGCCCGTAAAGCGGGTATTGGTAACCACCCAGGCCGGCTTCAGCTGCGTGCCGGAAGCCTCCCGGTGGTGGTAGCGGGCGATATCCTCGTAGCGCGCATGGATATACAGGGGTACCTTCACCGTGCATTTGCGGCCCTCATCGGCGTGGAACTTGCACTCGATCAGGGTAAGGTACTGCCCGTTCCGGGCCACCACGTCTACTTCGTGCGTAACGCACTGGCCCCTGAAAACCTCGTTGGTCACGGTCTGGTAGCCGGAATGGTTCAGCAGGGCGCTGATGAATTTTTCAAACGGAAAGCCCGAAGGGCCCAGCTCGTAGAGGGCCCTCTTCAGCTTGTAGCGGGAGGCGCACGTATCGCGGTACTCTTTCAACAGGGCAAAGGCCCGGTCGTGGATCTCGCGGGTAGACATGCCCGGAAAAATTTCAGCGCTCAGCGTATCCACAATGGCATCGACTGCCCCGGGCGGGGCCCCGCTTCGACCCAGCGAACGCCTCAGTTTCTGTTCCGAGAAGCGAACCTGGTCGCCGGAAGACTTGACTATTTTAAGCGGGGGGCTGCTTTTCTTTTTCATAGCCTGCGTATTGCCTGTGGGAAGGGATAACTTTACCGGTAAACTGGCCTGCTTGCCCTATTCAAGCACCGACCGGCGGAGGGATCACCATAAAGGGGATCTTGGTATGGAAGCCGATCAGGTCGATAACCGGGGTAACCAGGATATTCTCCAGGAAGGTGTGCCGGTTTCTGACCATGACCAGCAGTTGCACGGGCTGCCTGCCGGCAAAACGGTTAATCGCTTCAACGACACCCTGGTCTCCCACCTCGGTCCAGCTCACCGGGCTGCCGGCCAGCCGCTCCTGTAGCTGTTCCCGGCTTTTTTGCCGTTGGGGGGCCTGGTCGGCTTCCGTATAGGCGTGCAAAACATGGAGGGAAACCCCGGGTCGCTGCAGGATGTCTTCTAGGATGGCCAGATCCAGCCGGCTGTAATCGGGGGCGTAATCGGTCGGGAAGAGAATGTCTTTGAGGTCGGTTACCTCGGCTTGCTCCGGGATCACAAGCACCGGCACCTCGGCCCGGTGCAGCACCTGCACCGCATTGGTCCCAAAGAGTATTTCCTTGGCCCCGGTAGCCCCCTGGGTGCCCATCACAATCAGGTCGAGGCGCTCCTTGCGCGCCATATCGTTGAGTTCCGCCTCGAGAGTGTTGAATGCGGCGTGCACCATGAATTCGTGCAGCTCGGGGTGTGCGATCTGCTCCAGGCGCGCCTTGACTTCCTCCAGCTGATCGAGCACCCGTTGTTTGTAAAAGTCGCCCAGCCCGATCTGGCCGGGGCTGTGCAGCAAATATTCGGCCCTGAAGAAAGCAGGTGTATAGGTATGCATCAGGTAGAACTTGCAGGGTCGGTTGCGGAATAATTCGAGGGCAAAGCGGGCGGCCTTATCGGCATGCTTCGAGAAATCGGTCGGGATGGCGATGCGGAGATTCATGACAGGGCGTATTAGGTAATCTAAAAATAGGCATCTAAAGCCGGGGGCTACATGATTTCGGTCATGGACGTCCGGGTATTTTATGGCTATTTTTAAGACTGAAAATCACGTGGCATGAAAGCATCGTTTTCCAGGCTGATCGACTCGGATACCCCGGTTTTGGTCGATTTCTTTGCCGATTGGTGCGCCCCCTGCAAAACGCTGGCCCCTATCCTAAGGCAAGTGAAGGCGCAACTGGGCGACCGGCTCAAGATCATCAAGATCGACGTAGACCGCAATACCGCCATCGCCGGCACGTACCAGGTGCGCGGGGTACCCACCCTGATCCTCTTCAAAGGCGGGCAGGCCGTTTGGCGGCAATCGGGCGCGCTGCCCGCAGAGGCCATCCTTCAGGCCGTAAGGCCCCATCTGTAAGGCCGGGTTGTCAGCGATAACGGCCCTCCATGCGCAGCATGGCCAGCATAACCCCGAAGAATACCACGTTTTTTATGATGTACTGGCCCACCAGGGTAAGGCCGTAGGGGAAATTCGTAAAACACAGTTCCGGAAAGAAAAACAACGGGGTAAAGGTAAGGCTGATATGCAGCAGGGCCGCCAGGAGGGCGCATTTGCGGCAAAGGCCGGTGAGCAGCAGTATTCCGATGGCCGTTTCCCAAAATGCGAGCAGCGGCAGTCCCCAGTCGGGAACGATCAGGCCGAACGTGAGGCGCTCAATGGTAGTGCCGGCCAGTTCCTCGGCCGGGCTTAGCCCGGCAAAGAACTTGAGCATGCCGAACCAGAGGTAGACCAGGCCCAGGCCTATGGAAATCAGGGAATAGCGGCTTTTATTAAAAGTTTGCGAAGCAAGTGGTCTCATGGTGTTCCGATTTGAGGGGCCAAACTAGCGGTTCGGGCGGGGGCAACATATGACAACTGTCAGGTTTTTAGCCAGAACAGGCGGCATTCATGCTGAATCAATCCTGTATTCATTGCTTTTCCCGCTGCTGCCGGGGCAGCGCCAGCCCGCAAGCCGGGGTTGCCGCATAAGCCCTCTCAGGACCAGCAGGCAGGTGCTCAATGCGCGGATCGTTATTTTAATCGGGCGCCCAACGGGTCAAAAATTATAGATTGTCCTATCTTTATGGAAGTAAACAGGGGCCGCTGCCGGCTGCAAGAACTTTGTCAGTTGCAGCCCGGGACAACCGGCCCCCGCCTCTGATCGCAACCAACTATGAGTGTAAAAATGGCCCGGTTCCTCTCCCTGCTTCCCGGAATCCTGATCCTGAACCTGGCATGCAATAACAAGCAGGAATACATTACCCCAGCCATACAGGATATTACCGAATCGGTGTACGCCTCCGTAACCATACAACCCGACAGCATGTACCAGGTACACGCCGCCGTTTCGGGCATTCTGGAGCAATACCTGGTGGAAGAAGGCCAGTTGGCAGCGGCCGGCACCGTCCTGTTGCGCGTAACGGACCGGTCCCCGGAACTCACTGCTGAAAATGCACGCTTGCAGCTGGAACTGGCAACCGCCAATTACACGGGCGAAAACTCGCCCCTGAAAGACCTTTCGGCCCAGATTCGAACGGCCGAGCTCACCTTCCGGGACGATTCGGTCAACTTCAGGAGGCAGGAAAAGCTCTGGTCCCAGCAGATCGGCTCAAAGGCGGCTTACGAGACCCGCCAGTTGGCCTATATGCGGTCGGGCAACCAGCTGGCCCAGCTGCAGAGCGAATACCAGCGGCTGGAAAACGAATTGCGCAACAGAATGGAACAGGCGCGCAATTCCTATGCCTCCTCCAGGGCCAATTCGGACGAGTTTACCCCGCGCAGCACCATCAATGGCCGGGTGTACGCCCTTTACAAGGAACCCGGGGAAATGGTGATGCCCAACGAGCCGCTGGCCATGATCGGAAGCCCCGACACCTTTGTGGCCGAAATGCTGGTAGACGAGGTGGATGTGGTGCGGCTGAAGACCGGGCAAACGGCCCTGATCAGCCTGGATGCCTACGGAGACCGGGTTTTCGAGGCGGAAGTCTACAAGATCTATCCGAAGAAGGATGAGCGCAACCAGACCTTTAAAGTGGAAGCCCGCTTCAAGGACCCGCCCGAAACCCTCTATCCGGGTCTTTCGGGGGAAGCCAACGTCATCATCGCCCGGCGCGAAGGGGCGCTCAC